>DAOVIL010000019.1 GCA_030673725.1 Candidatus Aenigmatarchaeota archaeon
ATTCTCGCTTCCAAGTCACCCAGGAGGATGCAGCTGCTAGAGCAGCTTGGTATTGATTTCGAGATAGTCGCCAGCAACGCTGACGAGGGCAGCATACAGGAGAGCGACCCTGGTGAGCTTGTCAGGAAGATTGCGCAGCTGAAGGCTGAGACAGTCGCCAGGAAGGTCGGGAACGGCCCGGTCATAGTGGCAGGGGACAGCCTGACGTGCCTGGACGGAAAGGTGATGGGCAAGCCGAAGGCCTCCACAGAGGGGGAGGCGAAAGAAGCTGCAAGGGAGATGCTGAAGGAATTCTCAGGCAGGTCGCATGACGTGTATTCAGGCCTGTGCGTGCTCAACACAGGGACAGGCAAGATGCTCACTGACTCCACCAGGACAGTCGTCACTTTCAGGGACCTGACTGATAAGGACATAGAGGAATGCGTTAAGGAGAAGAGGATATTCGGTGGCGCAGGCGCATACGTGCCAGAGACATGGGCCCGGGTCTTTGCCAAGATGGACGGCTCCCATACGAACGTGCTGGGCACACCCACAGAGAAGCTCATACCCATGTTAAGGGAAGCGGGGGTGGATTTATGAGAAGCATTGTGTTTTACCTGGCAGGAGGCATAAAGAAGGGAGAGAAGGACAAGGAAAAGATATGCTGGGAAGAAGGCGACAAGGACTTCATAAGGAACGAGCTTGAAGGATATGAGGTCATCTTCCTGGACCCCCAGATAAGGGGCGACCAGCTGTCTGACGCGCTCTCTGTCTTCGGGAGGGACATGACCCAGGTCACCAATTGCGATTTCGTGCTTGTGGACGGAAGGGAGAAGAGGGGGGTAGGCGTGGGCATAGAGATGCTGATGGCAAAGGTCGGTGGCATACCTGTCATCTCCATAATACCCAAGAACACACACTACCACAGGGACAGGGTGAACTGCCTGGGCCAGGACATCAAGAACTTCGTGCATCCCACGTTCTTTGCGCTCTCAGACAAGATAGCAGAGGACCTGGCAGGTGCGATGGAATGGGTCAAGGAGCACATGAAGAACCCGCAGCCTGTCAAGGGCATGCATTCTATAGAGGACGCCATGAGGCACTACAGGGAGACCCAGTTGGAGGATGACAGGCCGATGAAAGAATTTCTATCCAGGAAACAATAATATATCATGTATTTGCTCATAGGTGTGCTGGGTGCAGTGTTTATCCTGCTATCCTGGGTGTTCGAGACCATTGAGGGCGTGAAGGAGCACAAGAGCCTGCTTGACATCAGGTTCGCTGCCATATACCTGCCTGGTGTGGCACTGCTAGTAGCTTACAGCTGGTACATAGCTGACCCTGTATTCCTCTGGCTGAATACAGCTATAGCCATATTCGTGGCTTTTGAACTCTGGTACTCCATCCACATAAAGAAGGTGCACAGGAAGCCTTTGGCTGGCGCCATAAAGGCTTCACCCAAACAGAGGAAGCGGAAGAAGTAGGCAATCAACGTAGCCTGTTTATGTATTTATAAATGTTTCTTTCAATAGTAAAGAATTCATAAGCGGGGGAACTTATGCCTAAACCTGATATAGATTATGAGAAGTGCCAGCACTGCGGGGTGTGTGTTGACGTGTGCCCACTGCAGGTGTTCGAGAAGAGCAAGAACAAGGTAGAAATGAAGAAGCCGAATGAATGCATAGGATGCAGGTCATGCGAGGTGCAGTGCCCTCAGGCATGTCTCACAGTATCTGATTGACATGGCAAAGACTGAAACCATCAAGAAGGGAATGACGATAGGGGATATCGTCAGCAAGCATCCGGAGTGCGCACAAGTACTCATGGAGCAGGGCTTCCACTGTTTAGGCTGCGCAATGGCATCTATGGAGACCCTGGAGCAGGGAGCGAAAGCACACGGCCTGAGCGACAAGCAGGTCTCGGAGCTCGTGAAGAAACTTAATTCTAAGGCAAAGGCGAAAAAGTAAACCAACATCCTCTAAAGCCTTAAATACTTTCTGGGACAATAAGTAAGATGACAACAGCAACGCAAGACAGGGACTCATCCTTTGTAATGATATACAGGGAGATTTCAGGGGACGGGCTGCCAGAGCCCCCCAGGATAGAGGGGGTCCCTATGGGAGACGATAGAAGAGCAGTTGAAGAGGCCACCCACAGGGTGAGCAGCTTCATGGCAAGGAAGATGGCCAGGCACATAAGGGACAACCCTGGGATGCCTGAGTACGATATACTTTTCGAGATAGGCGACAACACGCCGCTGGCCGAACCATACATAATCGGGCACAGGATGAAGACGTACATGGAAAGGGGGCTGATTCCCAAAGGCAGGGTCAGCCTGTCGGGCAGGATGACGCCTAAAGGGGAAACCCTCTCCATGAGCTACAGTGTGGTTTGAATTCTTTGGTGTCTGAACCATTTGGGGGTTCTGTGCCATAATATCTGCGTGGTTATACAGGAGATGCATGAGAAGGGCTTGATGCCCAGATTAGCTTGACGCAAATGTTACGGTTTGTACTGTAATTTGGCGATATCCACTAGTGCCAAATAGATCTGACCTTGTGGACTCTTGCTCAGCTTTGCTTTGAATTTGCTGAGTTCCATAAGGGCATAGATGGTCCCGAAAGCAGCTGCCATACCCATGGTTACTGGTCTCGGGCTTATGTCATCCAAAAGCTTCTTCACAGTCTGTAGAAGCATATATTCAAACTCTCCCATCTGTATCGTTTTGATTCTTGCCATATGTCCTCCTATATTTCATCTATAAATATTATATAGAGTATTTATAAAGCTTTTTATGGCTGCACAAAAAGTTAGAATTCTGCACAAAAAGTCAATGTCTTTCCGGACTTATTGGGCAAAGCCCCATTTGGGAAAAGCTTTATATACCAGACTTAACAACGTTAATTATTATGTCAGTCAAGACCCACCAGGAGATAGAGGTCTGGTACGTCATCCCGGCCATAAGGCGGGAGATGGTGCTTGAGCTGAAGAAGCGGAATGTCAACCAGAAGGAGGCAGCCAGGCTGCTCGGCCTTACAGAGGCTGCAGTGTCCCAGTACATGAGCGGCAAGAGGGGCACAGATGTGAAATTCGAGCCCCAGATGAAGGCAGAAATCAAGAAATCGGTTGGTGCCATACTGAAGGGCGCCAATGTGATGGAAGAGATACACAGGCTGACTACCTTCTGCAGGAGGAAGGGCACCCTCTGCAGGATACACAGGAAGATGGGCGATGTGCCTAAAGAGTGCAAGGTGTGTTTGAGATGATATACCTGGATCATGCAGCCACGACCCCTGTGGCGAAGGAAGTGCTGAAGGCGATGGAACCCTATTTCAGCCAGATGTATGGGAATGCGTCCAGCCTGCACTCCCCGGGCCAGGAGGCCAGGAAAGCAATGGAAGAGGCAAGGGAAAGCGTCGCCAAGCTGATAAACGCTGACCCGGACGAGATAGTGTTCACTTCTGGCGGGACAGAGTCAGACAACCTGGCGATAAATGGCGCAGGTTTCCATGTGTTTGCCCGCTTCAGGAAGGAAGGCAAGAAGCCCCATATAATAACGTCCAGGATAGAGCACCCGGCAATACTGGAGACGTGCAGGCATCTGGAGGGGATAGGATTCGAGGTCACTTACCTGAAGGTGGACAAGGAAGGCATGGTAGACCCGAAGGAGCTGGAGAAGGCCATCAAGAAGACTACCATACTGGCCTCCATCATGCACGCCAACAACGAGATAGGCACGATAGAGCCTATAGGGGAGATAGCAAAGGTGTGCAGGAAGCACCTTGTGCTGTTCCACACAGACGCTGTGCAAACCTTCGGCAAGCTGCCAATTGATGTGAAGAAGCTGGGGATAGACCTTCTCTCGGCGAGCGGCCACAAGCTCTACGGCCCCAAGGGAGTGGGCTGCCTGTATGTCAGGAGGGGCGTCAAGCTGGCTCCCCAGGCCCACGGCGGCGGGCATGAGAAAGGCATTCGTTCAGGCACAGAGAACATCGCAGGCATAGTGGGTTTTGGAAAGGCCTGCGAGCTCGCAATGGGGGACATGAAGAAGGAATCCTCAAGGCTGGAGAACCTCAGGAAGAGGCTTGTCAGGGAGGTGCTCAAGATGCCCAACAGCAGGCTGAACGGCCACCCCACCAAAAGGCTTCCAGGCAATGCCAACTTCACCTTCGACTTCATAGAGGGGGAGAGCCTGCTGCTGAGGCTGGATTCCAGGGGCATAGCGGCGAGCACAGGCTCTGCATGCTCCACCAAGAAGCTGGCACCAAGCCATGTGCTGACTGCCATTGGCCTAAAGGTCGAGGAAACCCATGGGAGCCTCAGGCTTACGCTGGGAAGGCAGACAAAGGGGAAGGACATAGATTTCACAATCAAGGCGATAAGGGAGGAAGTGGAGGCGCTTAGGAAGATGAGCCCCCTCAAGAGGTGATTGCATGGCAAACGGACTGTATTCGGAAAGGGTGATGAAGCACTTCAGGAAGCCGCACAACCTGGGAAAGATGAAGGACCCGGACGGGGTCGGGAAGATAGGCAACCGGAGATGCGGGGATGTCATGTGGATATACATCAGGGTGAAGGCTAACAGGATAGCTGACATCAGGTTCCAGACCCTGGGTTGCGCTGCAGCGATAGCGTCGAGCAGCATACTGACTGACATGGCCAAAGGGAAGTCCCTTGAGGGGGCGATAAAGATAACCAGCAAGGGCCTGGCCGGCGAACTGGGGGGCCTGCCTCCTGTCAAGCTGCACTGCTCTGTCCTGGCTGCTGACGCCCTGGCAGAGGCAATATACGACTACTACAAGAGGCGCAAGAAGCCCGTCCCGAAGGGGCTCCAGAAGAGGCACGACACGCTGAAGGAGAGGGGGGAGAGTCACTAATTTTAATCTGCTGTCGCTATATTTATTATGCTGGATCATGACGACTTCGGACCAGAGAAGGTCATAACCATATTCAACCCCAAGGTGGACCTCCATGGGATAGTTGTGATAGACAATACAGCCCTTGGCCCAGGGAAGGGAGGCATAAGGATGACTCCCACTGTGTCTGTGGATGAGGTCATGAGGCTTGCCAGGGCCATGACCTGGAAGTGCGCCATGGCAGAGCTTCCGTTCGGGGGCGGGAAGTCAGGCATAATAGCCAACCCGAAGGAGTTCTCAGAGGAAAAGAAGAAGGAGCTCGTCGAGGCATTCGGAGAGGCCCTGAAGCAGGTGTCCCCTGAGATATACGTTGCAGCGCCTGACATCAACATGGCAGAGGATGAGATGAAGTGGTTCGCTGAGGCAAACGGCTCCAGCAAGTCGTGCACAGGGAAGCCAAAGGACATGGGAGGCCTTCCCCACGAGCTGGGCTCCACAGGATTCGGCGTCTTCCATGCAGCGAAGGTGGGGGCTGAGTACATAGGCAAGAAGCTGAAGAACGTCACCTTTGCCGTGGAGGGCTTCGGCAATGTCGGCTGGTTCGCAGCCAAGTTCATGACAGAGGTGGGCGCCAAGCTTGTGGCTGTCTCTGACTCGAAGGGCTGCCTCTACAACCCAGAAGGGATGGACTTCAAGAAGCTGGCAGAGGTCAAGAAGGAGACCAAGTCTGTGACGAACTACAGGCCGGGAAACGTGATGCCCAACAAGGACATACTCACGCTTCCCGTGGACATACTGATAACAGCTGCTGTGCCCGACCTGATACTGATGTCAGACGTGCCTAACGTGAAGGCCAGGCTCATAGTGGAGGGCAGCAACATACCTGCAAAGCCCGAGGTCGAGGAAGCCCTCCATAAGAAGGGCATTCTAGTCATCCCGGACTTCGTGGCGAGCGCCGGAGGGGTGATATCCTCCTACGTGGAGTACAAGGGCGGGGACGAGAAGGAGATGTGGAAGCTCATAGAGTCCAAGGTCAAGAGGAACGCCCAGATAGTCCTCAGGTCAGCCAAGGACAAGAAGATAAAGCCAAGGGACGCGGCCCTGGAGATAGCGCAGAGAAGGGTCCTGGCAAAATGCAAGACCTGCTGCACGCCGCCAAGCAGCAAAGGCTAATTTTATTACCCAAACCAAATATTAAACATGGCAGCTGAACTCACGCCGAACGCCCTGGTTCTTCTGAAGCAGAGGTACCTGCTGAAAGACAGCAAGGGCAGGGTGACAGAGACGCCTGAGCAGATGTTCAGGAGAGTCGCCAAAGCTGTTTCCAAAGCGGAGGGAAGGAACGCAAAGAAGTTCGAGGAGGAGTTCTTCAGGATGATGAGCAAGCTGGAGTTCCTGCCCAACAGCCCCACCATGTTCAATGCAGGCACATCCCTGGGACAGCTGTCAGCATGCTTCGTCCTTCCCATCAACGATTCCCTCACCAGCATATTCGATGCTGTCAAGCACACTGCGCTGATAGAGCAGAGCGGGGGAGGGGTCGGGCTCTCGTTCTCCAGGGTCAGGCCAGAGGGCTCGATGGTGCAGTCTTCCAAGGGCACCGCGAGCGGGCCTGTTTCCTTCATGAGGGTGTTCGACACAGTGACAGGGGTCATAAACGCAGGCGGGAAGAGGAGGGGCGCCATGATGGGCGTCCTGGACGTGGACCACCCTGACATAATGGGGTTCATAAGGTCAAAGGAGACCGGAAACGTCCTGAGCAACTTCAACATCTCTGTGGCTGTCACCGACTCGTTCATGGGAAAGGCCAGGAGGAACAGGAAGGTCTGGGACGCCATAGTGAAGGCTGCCTGGAAAGGGGGGGACCCAGGGCTCCTCTTCATTGACGAGATAAACAGGAAGAACCCCACCAGGAAGCTGGGAAGGGTAGAGTCAACCAACCCCTGCGGCGAGGCTGTGCTTCATCCCTACGAGAGCTGCAACCTGGGCAGCATAAACCTTACCAGGATGGTCTGCATGAAAGGCGGCAAATGCACCATAGATTGGGACATGCTCAGGAAGACCGTCAGGCTGGCTGTCAGGTTCCTGGACGATGTGATAGACGTGAACAAGTACCCGATGCCCCAGATAGAGGCCATAACCAAGGCCAACAGGAGGATAGGCCTGGGAGTGATGGGGTTCGCGGACATGCTGATAATGCTTGGCATCCCTTACGACTCAGAGAGGGCCCTGAAGGCAGCAGGAAAGCTCATGAGGTTCATAACAGAGGAGTCCCACAGGATGTCACAGGAGCTTGCCAGGAAGAAAGGCCCTTTCAGGAACATGGGGAAGAGTTCCTGGAAGAGGCCCATGAGGAACGCAACCACAACCACCATAGCCCCGCCAGGAAGCATCTCCATAATAGCAGGCGTGTCCTCAGGCATAGAGCCCCTCTTCGCTGTCAGCTATGTCAGGAAGGTCCTGGGCGGGAAGAGGATGGTGGAGACCAACAGGCTGTTCAAGAGGATTGCCAGGGAACGCGGGTTCTACTCCAGGAAGCTCATGTCAGAGGTGGCCAGGAAAGGGACAGTGAAAGGGGTGAAGGCAGTCCCGAAGGATATCCAGAGGCTCTTTGTGACTGCCCTGGAGATAAAGCCTGGATGGCACGTCAGGATGCAGGCCGCGTTCCAGAAGCACACTGACAACGCTGTGTCAAAGACTGTCAATTTTCCCAAGTCAGCAAAGGTGGCTGACGTGGAGAAGGCGTTCATGATGGCGCACAAGCTGAAGTGCAAGGGCATAACAGCATACAGGTACGGCTCCAAGGAGGAGCAGGTGATGTGCATAGGGTGTGAATGATATGGGAGACATATACCTCTATACAGGAGAAGGCGCAGGCAAGACCACTAATGCCTTAGGGCTGGCCTTAAGGATGGCTGGCCATAACAAGACCACTGTCATTATACAGTTCCTGAAGTGGTGGAAGAAGACAGGAGAATACAGGATGAAGGGGAGGCTGAAAGGCTATTACATCTACCAGTTCGGCAGGAAGGGCTGGAAAGGCCTC
>DAOVIL010000119.1 GCA_030673725.1 Candidatus Aenigmatarchaeota archaeon
CTTCCTCTCCAGGAAAGGTCTTAACGTATCACCGGCCAGGAGAGTGGCTCTGATGGGTCTGCAGATGCTCCTCAACTGGAAATATTACAGCAAACTAAGGGCAGAGGGCAAGGCAAAATTGGGCACAATGGGACTGAAGGATAGGGGAATCAAGATACTACACATAACACCGATGGTATTATTCTCCGTGGACAGCAGGGGGAACGAGGACAAAGGGATGATAAGCAAGGCGGCGAAGGAGATAAACGGCTTCTTCAAGGCAGGGGAGATAAAGAACTGGGAGGACCTCAAGAGCGCATACCTAAAAGCCTACAGGGTATACTACTTACAGAGGTTTTTCTGATATGGCAACATTGATGCTCTTCCTGGACGCATTCAAGTTCGAATATCTTACAAAGGAGAACGTGCCTTTCATACACAGCCTTGCCAAAGAAGGCGCATACGGAAATCTGCACACCCTCCCAGGCTATCATATAGAATACAGCATACTCTCAGGCAGCTATCCCACCAGGCATAATGTTTGGGCATGGTTTTACAACGACCCCAAAAATTCTGCGTTCTCCTGGCTGAGGAACTGGAGGTGGCTGTTTCACCGGCTCGACAAGACCCCGCTCTCCAATATGGCAAGGAACTTCATAACATATTACACATCACTGCGCAGATACAAGAAGGGGAAGACCAGGCTGCTCAAGATAAACAGGCTTCCATTGGACAAGTGCACACAATTCAACATTTCAGTGGACAAGAGCTACGTTGACAGGAATTCCATGTGCGTGCCCACTATATTCGACATTATGCGCAGAAAGGGGATGAAGTACATCGCATCCGAATGGCCCATAATAGGAACACATGACAGCACAAAGGTGCTAGTCAAAGGGAGTTCTGACGCAGAGAAGTTCAGGTTTCTCAAGGAGAGCCTGAAGAAGGACTATGGCTTCAGATTCTGCCATTTTTGGAATCTTGACTCCAAGATGCACAAGTACGGCGTGGATTCTCCAGAAGTGAAGAAACACCTGAAGGATTTGGACAACTGGGTGAAGGACCTTGTCACCGCAGCAAGGGAGAAGGAAGAAACTGACGTGATAATATTCTCTGACCACGGGATGGTTCCGATAGAGAAGGCAATAGACGTACAGAAGCTGATATCATCCCTTGACATAGGCAAACACGTCATATTCCCGGGTTCCACTATAGCCAGGGTTTGGCTGGAAGATCCGAAGGACAAGAAGAAGGTGATGGATGCCCTCAGGAGCCTCAAGGCAGGGAAGGTGTATGACAGCAGCAACATAAAGGAGCTCCATATACCCTACAAGAGGGAATATGTCGGGGACGTGTTCTTCCAGCTCAGTCCCGGGATACAGATATCACCGAACTATTTCCAGGACAATGAGACAGCAAAGGCCATGCATGGGTACTCCGAGCACATACCCCCGCTTGACGGTATCTTCATAATAAACGGCAGGGTAAAGAAGAAAAGGTTCAGGGATGCTGAACTGGTCGACGTCGCCCCAACCACTCTTAAGCTTCTGGGATTGGACATTCCAAAAACGGCGGACGGCCGTTCTGTCATATGATTTATGAAAGCTATCATCTCAACCGGATGCCTGGAAGGGCATTCACTGAAGGACGTCATAAGGATATCATCAGAGCACGGGCTTGACGGGGCAGAGTGGCTCCTCTGCCACAGCAGTGACCCTAGAAAGGAGGCACGCTCACTTGGGAAACACGCGTCAAAGGTGAGAAGCGTGCACATGGATTTCTTCACACAGAAACTAGTGAAGTACATGGTCAACCCGGGAAGGTTCTTCAGAAAGACCGTCAAGGAGGCGGTGGACGTTTCCAGGATAGTAGGGTCTGAGGTCATCGTGGTCCACCCCATGCCTGCACCGCTCATGAAATGGAGGTTCAGGAAAAGCATGTCTGACACGCTCTCGGAATACAGGGGCACAGGAATATCATTAGAGTGTCTTGAGGTGAGGTACCTTGGGCCATTTAAGACAACTCCCTATTCCATCTCGGATTATGGCAAGCTCTATGACTTTGCAAAGGAACGTGGGCTGAACCTGACCCTTGACGCAGCACATTGTGCCAGTACCGGGATGGAACCCAAGGAGTTCTTTGAGAGATACGGGGACATAATATCCAACATACATGTCTCTGGCTACAGGAAAAATCCCCACCAGTGCCATATGCCCCTCTCTTTCGGGGGCTGGGACATGAAAGGGGTATTCAGCCTGCTCAGGAAAAGGGAATACAAAGGGCTGGTAACTCTGGAGGTAAACCCCACCACGAGAGATAAGCTGGAAAAGGAAATCGTATTTTTCAGGGGATGCCTGGGCAGGAAGTAGATTATTTTAACAGTACACGAAAGTATTAATCAACATATAGGTGCATATGAAAATCTTAGTGACCGGTGCCACCGGTTTCATAGGAAGCCATCTGGCAGAGAAGCTGGTGAAGGAGAAGCATAAGGTAAGGGCCCTTGTCAGGAAGAGGGTCAGGGACAGCACATACCTTGAGGGCCTGGACGTGCTGAGAAAGCTCAAGGTCGAGATAAAACACGGCGAC
>DAOVIL010000062.1 GCA_030673725.1 Candidatus Aenigmatarchaeota archaeon
AATCTGGAAAGGCCAATATACTCCATGAAGGAGAAGATAGACATCCTTGTTTCAAAGGCTGCCAGGATAGCCCAGACAGTAAAGTCCACTCCCGGAAGGGTAAGGATAATATCCCATTACGATGCTGACGGCATAACCTCAGCCTCCATCATGGTGAAGGCCCTCCTGAGGGAAGGCAGGGACCTCCACCTGACAATCATAAAGCAACTTGGCGAAGACATAGTCCAGGAGCTTGCGAAGGAAGACAACAGCATAATGATGTTCCTTGACCTGGGCTCAGGCCATCTGGACCTGATACAGAAATACCTGGTGAAGGAAGGAAGGCTGATAGTGGTGGCAGACCACCACCAGGTCCAGGGAGATGCGCCTTCTGTACTGCACATAAACCCTGTCAACTTCGGGGTGACAGAGAACATATCAGGCTCAGGCATGAGCTACCTGCTGGCAAGGGCCATGGCAGAGGAGAACAAGGACCTGAGCGAGCTTGCGATAATAGGCGCGATAGGCGATTCCCAAATGGGTTCAATCGGGCCTAACTGGGGCCTCCATGGCATAAACAGGGAGATACTGAAGGATGCTGTCAGCTCCGGGAGGATAAAGCTCATGAAGGGCATAAGGCTGTGGGGCCGTTACACCAGGCCGCTCCACAAGGCCCTGGAATACTCGGTGGACCCCTACATACCCGGGATATCAGGCTCTGAATCGGCTGCAGTCCAGTTCCTCCAGGAGATAGGCATACCCCTGAAGGATAAGAAGGGGGAATGGAAGAAACTTGGCAACCTGACAGAGGATGAGCAGAAGAAGCTGGCCACAGGCATGATAAAGGAGAGGATAAGGGACGGGCACGAGAACCCGGACTGGATATTCGGGGACGTTTACGAGCTTGAGAAGAGGGAAAGCTGCAAGGATGCGAGCGAGTTCGCCACCATGCTGAACGCCACAGGCAAGCTGAAGAAGCACGACCTGGGTGTACGCCTTTGCCTGCAGTCCCCCGGGAGCGAGGATGATATAAAGGCTGTGCTGGAATCCTACAGGAGGGAGATAGGCAAGGCAATGGAGATCTTCAGGAGGAAGGAGAAGGAGATGAAGAAGGGGACAGAGCAGGCGGTCTACATAGACGCCGGGGACAGGATATCAGAGCATGTCATATCCAATGTTGTGTCTATAATAACAAAATCCGACCTCCTGGAAGGGAAGGACAGGCCAGTGTTCGCATTCGTGAAAACAGAGGACGGGAAGATAAAGGTCAGCGCCAGGGCGAGCGACAAGCTGGTCAGGGACGGCATCAACCTGATGGAGGTCATGTCAGAGGCAGCCAGGAAGGTTGGGGGAGAAGGGGGAGGCCATTCAGGCGCTGCAGGCGCGACCATACCCCAAGACGCCATGGACGGTTTCATAGGAAGCCTGGAGCTCATACTGAAGCCCAAGGAGGCCAAACAAGCGCCGAAGGCGCTTGAAACAAATATAAAGACAAACAATAACAAAGAAACTATTAAAGCTACTGAAAACAAGGAAGATTATGGCAGAAACAGCGGAACTGAAGAAGTGGAAAGGAAAGGACTGGTACGCTATCTTGGCTCCTGAGATGTTCGGGAAGAAACAGATAGGGGAAATCCCCACCACAGACGCCAAGCTGCTGCCGGGAAAGGTAATGGAAGTAAGCCTGCCAGAGGTAGGCGGGCCAGGCCAGAAGTTCTACATGAAGCTCAATTTCAAGTTCGACAAGGTGGACGGGAAGAGCGTGTCCACCAAGTTCCACGGCCTCAGCCTGATGAACGAGCACATGTACAGGATAGTCAGGAAGAGGATGCAGAAGACCGAGCTGGTCACTTATGTCGACACAAAGGACGGCTGGAAGCTCCAGCTCACATTCATAGCCATGCTGAACAGGAACACCAATGCCAGCGTCCAGACTGAAGTGAGGGTGGCTTCAGAGAAGTTCCTGAAGGATTTTGCCTCCAATAACAGCATAGACGACTTCGTGAAGGCTGTGACAGCAGGCAGCCTGCAGCACAGCATCAGGAAGATGGGCAACAAGATATACCCCATCCGGTTCTCTGAGGTAACGAAGATAGAAGTAAAGAAGGCTGCGTGAGGCCCATGGCCCTGACAATTTCTGAAAACAAACATATAAATCCGCCGCACCTTAATTAAGATTATCCCGAGGGGGAGAGAGCAATGGCAAGCATTACAGATACGGTAAAGCAGCTGATGACTGACATCCCTAAGATAAGGAATATCGGCACAATCGCGCACATAGACCATGGCAAGACGACACTGTCAGACTCGCTTCTGGCCGGCGCAGGAATGATATCATTCGATGTGGCAGGCAACAAGCTGGCAATGGACACTGTCGAGCAGGAGCAGGAGAGGGGGATAACAATCTATGCTGCCAACGCCTCGATGGTGCATAACATTGAAGGCCAGGACCACCTTATCAACCTGATAGACACGCCAGGCCACGTCGATTTCGGTGGAGACGTCACGAGAGCGATGAGGGCGGTGGACGGCGCGATAGTGCTTATTGACGCTGTGGAAGGCTGTATGCCCCAGACCGAGACTGTCATCAGGCAGGCCCTCAGGGAAAGGGTCAAGCCGATCCTTTTCATCAACAAGACAGACAGGCTCATAAAGGAGCTCAAGCTCACGCCAGAGCAGATGATGGAGAGGTTCACGGCCTCGATTGCAGAGGTCAACAGGCTCATAATCAAGTACGCTGAGGAGGAGTATGCAGAGAAGTGGATAGTGAACGTGGAAGACGGCTCTGTCGCTTTCGGCTCAGCATACAGGAAATGGGCTGTTTCAGTCCCGATGATGAAGAAGACAGGGGTCTCCTTCAAGGATGTCATTGAACTGACAGTGTCAGGGAAAGAGGATGAGCTTGCCAAGAAGGCGCCGCTCCACTCCACTGTGCTGGAGATGGTCATCAGGCATCTTCCAGACCCCAGGCAGGCGCAGGAATACAGGATACCCAAGATATGGCCCGGAGACAGGGAGTCTGACACATCAAAGGCCATGACCCTCTGTGACAAGAACGGCCATCTGGCTGGCATCGTCACCAAGATCTACCCAGACCCCCACGCAGGTTATGTGGCCACTGTGAGGCTGTTCTCAGGGAGCATAAAGCAGGGCCAGGAACTCTACCTGGTGGACGCCAAGAGGAGGGAGAAAGCGCAGCAGATATCCATCTATAGGGGAAAGGACAGGATAGCGATGGATGAGGTGTTCGCAGGCAATATCATAGGCGTCGTCGGACTGAAGTCAGCAGGCTCAGGGGAGACATTATGCGAAACCGATTTCCCGATAGAAGGATTCGAGGCCATCACGCACATATTCGAGCCTGTGGTGACAAAGGCCATAGAGCCAAAGAACCCCAAGCAGCTCGCAAAGCTTATCGAGTTCCTGACAAAGACAGGGCGGGAAGACCCGACCCTGGTGGTCAAGATCAATGAGGAGACAGGCGAATACCTGGTGTCAGGCCTGGGAGAGCTCCACCTGGACGCCAAGGTGGAAAGGCCCCTCAAGGATGCAGAAATAGAGGTGGATGTATCGCCCCCGATTGTGATATACAATGAGTCTGTGAATGGCATGACAGCAGAGGCAGCTGAAGGCAAGTCGCCGAACAAGCACAACAGGTTCTATGTCATAGTCCAGCCTTTGGAAGCGGCAGTCAAGAAGGCCATAATAGACGGCCAGATAGCAGAGCAGGAGATAAAGAGGAAGGACGTCGAGCTTCAGAACAAGCTGATGGACCTTGGCTTCGACAGGGACCAGGCAAAGAAGGTCAAGATGATATACAAGAAGTCCATACTCCTGGACATGACTGTCGGTGTGGGAGCCATACTGGAAGTCATGGAGCTGATCAAGCAGTCCTTCAGGGAGGCGATGGATGAGGGCCCATTGGCCAGGGAGCCTGTCTCAGGCGCAAAGGTCATGCTTGTGGACGCCAAGCTTCACGAGGATGCGATACACAGGGGGCCAGCCCAGGTGCTGCCCGCAATGAGGGCCGCCATAAGGGGTGCCATGACAGGCGCCCAGGCGTACATGCTGGAGCCCAAGCAGATAATCAGGATTGATGTCCCAACAGAGCAGGTGGGAGGCGCCACAAAGGAAGTGAGCAACAGGAGGGGCCAGATACTGGACATGAGGGAAGAGAGGGGCCTGACCATCATACAGACCAAGATACCTGTCGCAGAGATGTTCGGCTTCAACTCGGCACTGAAGTCGGCCACAGGCGGGCTCGGCTTCTTCTCGCTGATGGACGTGATGTTCGAGCCTGTCCCGAGGGACAT
>DAOVIL010000060.1 GCA_030673725.1 Candidatus Aenigmatarchaeota archaeon
CCTCTGTGTCAGAGACCATAGGGGAATGCCCTATATGCAGGACTGCGTCGCACCCCAATGCCTTGGCTTCTTTATCCCTGAGGTCGCAGCTGCCGAAGCATGGCCCTACCGAAATGAGGGCCTTAATCCCTTCCTTCTGGAGGCTGTCTGCCAAATCCTGGGCCTTCATTTTCAGCCCTTCGGGTATCTGGACCAATGCCTTTCTTACTCCCTTGTCCTTCATTTCCTCCAGCGTGTTTTTGGTAAGCATATGTATCGGTTGGTGTCGTATTTTATAAATGGCGCTTTTAAATACTCAGCTTCAAATTATCGTATTATGGACGACATTTTGGCCAAGCTGGAGAAGGGAGAAGTGAAGCCGTACGAAGTTGAGAAACTGGTCTGGGACGGAAAGGAAGGCACATGGGAAGAGGCGTGCCAGAAGTCGTCAGACGTCAGGCTGAAGTTTCTGGAGAATAAGACTGGGAAGAGGTTCCCAGGGATAGCTGCAGCCAAGGTGAACACAGCATCCAACAGGAGGGGAAGCCCCACCACAGGCATAGAGCAGAAGATAGGGGGTGCTGTCGTGCCCCTCGGGATAGCAGGACCTGTCAGGATAGAGGGTCAGTACGCCAAGGGAGAGTTCTGGGTTCCGGCAGCCACGAACGAAGCAGCGCTGGTGGCCGGCATGAACAGGGGAATCAAGCTCATCAACAAGTCAGGGGGCATCAGGACAGTCGTCAACAGGGACGTGATGACCAGGGCACCTGCACTTGAGACGCCTGATGTTGAGAAGGCAGCCAGCCTGTGCGAGGAGATAAGCAGCAAGGGTGAGCTGTACAAGGAGATGAAGAAGGCTGCAGAGGCTGAGTCCAGGGTGTCCAGGCTTGTGAACATACAGCCCTTCCAGCTGGGAAGGGTGGTCTACCTGAGGTTCTGCTTTCAGACAGGCGATTCAATGGGCATGAACTCTGCCACAAAGTATTCAGCCAATGCCATAAAGGTGCTGACAGGGAAGCACAAATGGGCCAGGCTCCTGACGCTGACAGGAAACATGTGCATGGACAAGAAGGCCGGCCACATAAATGTGCTCCTGGGAAGGGGCAAGTCAGTGGAGGCCGAAGTCATCATCCCTAGGGAGCTGATAGAGAAGACTTACAGCACCACACCGGAAGACATGGCAAGAGTGAGCTATGTGAAGAACTACCAGGGTTCATGCCTGGCCGGAACGAACACAGGATACAACCTGAACACATCAAACGCGATAGCAGCACTGTTCATAGCCACGGGCCAGGACGCCGCTCAGATAGTGGAGAGTTCATCATGCTTCACAAGGGCTGAAGTGCACGGGAAGGACCTGCTCTTCAGCATAACGCTTCCGTGCCTGGAAGTGGCCACTGTGGGCGGAGGCACAGGTTTCGGGACAGCAAAGGAGTGCCTGGACATTCTTGGCTGCTCTGGGCCAGGAAAGAAGCCTGGGGACAACTCAAGGAAGCTCGCTGAGATAATCGCTGCAGCAGTGGCTGCACAGGAGCTCAATCTCCTTGGGGCTCAGGCGAACATGTACGAGCTGTCTGATTCGCATATTAAGATGGCGAGAGGAAAGTGATATGTCGATTTTTAGGGCGTATGATATCCGGGGGACATACCCGGACCAGCTGGACGAGAAGTTTGCGGAGAAGATAGGCAAGGCGTTCGGCACCAAGTTCCCGGGAACCATTGCAGTAGGGATGGACACCAGGAAGAGCGGTCCGTCCCTGAAGGAAGCCCTGATAAAGGGACTGCTCTCGACAGGGGCCAATGTGGTGGACATAGGGATGGTCCCAACTCCACTCTTGTATTTTGCTGTTGTGAATTATGGATTGGACGGGGGGATTGTTATCTCAGCCAGCCATAATCCTAAGGAATATAATGGTTTTAAGTTCTGCACCAGGGGCGGCATATGCATGGGGCATGCCGACGGCATAGACGAGGTAAAGAAAATCATGGACAATGAAAGCTTCGCTGTCGGCGGGGGCAGCCCGGATAAGGGGGATGTGGTTCCTGATTACATGAAGCACGTGAACGGGAAGGTAAGCCTGGGCAGGCCCCTGAAGGTTGTCATAGACGCCGGGAACGGTGCCGGAGGGATAGTCGGCCCGGAGGCCATGAGGAAGGCTGGATGCGAAGTGATAGAGCTTTACTGCGAACCGGATGGCAGCTTCCCTAACCATGAGGCTGACCCACTAAAGGCAGAAACGCTCAAAGACTTACAAGCCAGGGTGAGGGAGACAGGGGCTGACCTGGGGATAGCGTATGACGGCGACGGAGACAGGCTGGGGATAGTGGACGAGAAGGGAGAAGTGGTGGACAACAACAAGATATTCGTCCTGCTGCTGAGGGAAGTGCTGAAGAACGAGCCCGGGGCGAAGATACTTTACGAAATCATCACGTCAAGGATAGTGGAGGATGAGATAAAGAAGAACGGCGGCATCCCTGTACTCTCAAAGGTAGGCCACACCTTTATACAGCGGATGATGTTCTCAGAAGGATGCGCTTTCGGGGGCGAGACATCAGCTCATTATTTCTACAGGGAGAACCACAACTTCGATGACGCGATATTCTCCGGCCTGAAGGTCGCGGAGATGGCTGCTAAAAGGCCACTCTCAGAGGCCATCAAGACCGTTCCTGAGTACTTCACTTCAAGGCAATGGAGGCCGTATTGTGCGGATGACAGGAAGTTCAAGCTGGTGGAGGAGCTTAAGGAGAAATTAAAGGACAATCACGAAATAATAGGTATTGACGGGGTCAAAGTTGTGTTTGATGACGGATGGTTCATAGTCCGGGTGTCCAATACAGCCCCGCAACTGGTGGTCAGATGGGAAGCCACCACAAAGGAAGGTTACGAGAGGATTGAGAAGACAGTTAGGGAGGAGCTTGGCGCCTTTGGCATAAAGCCTGAATGATTATGGGAAATGCGGACAAATCCAATATGAAGCAAGTGCTTATCGATTATCCGAAGCAGTTCAGGAAAGGGCTGGAAATATCAAAAGGCGTCAAACTGGAAGGCAATTTCAACAGGGTTATTATGAACGGCATGGGGGGAAGCGCGTTGCCAGCTGACCTGGCCGCCCTTTACCTGGGAAGGGACTTTCCTGTCATAGTGAACAGGGATTACACGCTTCCCAGGCTGCTTGGGGATGACCTGGTGTTCATAATATCCTATTCCGGGAACACAGAAGAGGCATTAGCAGCCTATGGGGAAGCCAGGATAGAGGGCGCCAATATAGTGGGCTTCTCTGCTGGCGGCATACTGGAGGAGTGGTGCAAGAGGGACGGTGTGCCCCATGTGAAGTTCCCCAAGGAAGGCCCCAATTTCCAGCCAAGGTGCGCTACAGGGTACATGTTCTCTGCCATGCTGAACGTGCTGTCCAATTGCGGCGCAATAAAGAGCAGGGAAGCTGAGATAACGGCCATTGGCGAGCACCTGAATGGGCTGGGCGAGTCCGAAACTGGGGGCTACCCGAACGAGATAGCCCATTACATCGGAAAGAGAATGCCTGTGATATACTCGTCTGACAGGATGTCGATTATAGCCAGGATGTGGAAGATAAAGTTCAATGAGAACTCCAAGATAATGGCCTTCTGGAACGTCTTCCCGGAGCTGAACCATAATGAGATGGCCGGCTACACAGAAAAGCCTGACAAATACTTCTTCATAATAATCAGGGATCCGGACGACCATGAGAGGGTGAGAAAGAGGATGGGCCTTACAGGGAAGCTTATAGAGGAGAGGGGAGGGAAACCCCTGATGGTGGAGATGAAGGGGCCGACTCCCATAACAAGGGCATTCTCGGCTGTCTGGCTGGGAGACTGGGTGTCATACTACCTGGCTATGGAGAACAAGACAGACCCCACACCAGTCGATATAATCGAAGAATTCAAGAAAAGGCTTCTGGAATAAGCTTTTATATCTTCCCGCAGAAATGTGATATTATGAACATCAAAGTGCTTGAGAAGAAGAAGGACAAGCTGGTAATAGAAGTCAGGGGCGAGGGCCACACATTGCTCAACCTCCTGAGGGAGAAGGCCTGGAACACCAAAGCCAAGCAGGCATCATACATGATAGAGCATCCTTACATGTCCCAGCCTAAAATCATCATAAAGGCGGCCGACCCTGTAAAGGTGATAAAGAGCGCTGTGCAGCAGGTCGCAGACGAAGCGAAGGAATTCGACAAAGAGTTCAGCAGGGCACTCAAGAGGTAAACTTATTCTTTGCCACTGCCCATTTTGAAGACAGCGTAAAGAAGCAGCAGTATCAACAGACCGCCTGCGAAGTACATGAAGTTCGTCGGGTCCATCGAGAGGTTCATGAAGGGCAGCATGTCGCTCAGCACCTCATATCCCTGGCCCATCAGGAAGAGGAGGCCCAGTGCGATGACTACTATAATGAGGGTCAGGTCCCTCTTCTTCCCCTC
>DAOVIL010000139.1 GCA_030673725.1 Candidatus Aenigmatarchaeota archaeon
GCCCTCTCCTTTATGCTCCTCACAACCCTGATTTTTCTGACAATGGCTTCCATCAATTAAGAATTGTCCACGTTCCTTAAATTTCTCGATTCCCCTCAAAACTTATTTAAACCTATATCTGGTTTAATGTAAAACACACAAACAGGAAAAGATATGACAACCCTCATAATAAGCGAGAAGCCTAATGCGAGCAAGAGGATAGCAGACGCCCTAGCTGACAAGAAGCCTGTCAAGAATACAGTGGGAAAGGTCCCATACTATGAGCTCACGCACAAGGGAGAGAAGATAATAGTGGGCTGCGCTGTGGGCCACCTCTTCACCCTGACTGAGAAGGAGCACCACGGCTGGCATTATCCAGTATTTGACATAAAATGGGCGCCGTCCCATGAAGTCACCAAGACAGCCAAGTTCTCCAAGGAATACCTAGACGTCCTGATAATGCTGGCCAAGAAAGCAGACAAATACGTGAACGGCTGCGACCTGGACAGGGAGGGGGAGGTCATATTCAGGAACATACTCAGGTTCGTCTGCAAGAGGGAGGACGCCAAGAGGATGAAGTTCTCCACCCTGACAAAGGAGGACCTGGTGAAAGCCTATGACAACGTGTCCCCGCACCTGGAGACAGGGCTTGCCGAGTCCGGGGAGACCAGGCACTTCCTGGATTACTTCTGGGGCATATCACTCTCAAGGGCGCTTACGCTTGCCCTCAAGTCAGTCGGCGGCTACAAGGTGCTCTCCACAGGAAGGGTCCAGGGCCCTACCCTGAACATACTCAGGAACAGGGAGATGGAGATATCGAAGTTCAAGCCTGTCCCGTTCTGGCAGCTCGAGCTGACGTTCATCTCTGGCGGCGAGGACGTCATAGCCATGCATGTGGAGGACAAGTTCTGGGAGAAGGAGAAGGCAGCCGCAATATTCGGGAAGTGCAAGG
Source organism: Candidatus Aenigmatarchaeota archaeon (assembly GCA_030673725.1). Classification (GTDB taxonomy): domain Archaea; phylum Aenigmatarchaeota; class Aenigmatarchaeia; order QMZP01; family QMZP01; genus DAOVIL01. The sequence goes on from DAOVIL010000139.1 coordinate 932, forward strand.
GTAAGCCCGCAAAGGTAAAGAGTGTGACCAGGAAGGACCAGCAGCAGAGCGTGCCGTTCCCCTTCGACCTTACCACCATGCAGAGGGAGGCGCACAAGCTCTTCGGCTATTCCCCCAAGCAGACGCTTGACATAGCCCAGTCCCTTTACGAGCACGCTTACATAAGCTATCCCAGGACCAGCAGCCAGAAGCTGCCTGCCAATATAGGGTACAAGACCATAATCACCCAGCTGTCCGAGCAGCCTGAATACGCAAAGCTCTGCGAAAAGCTCCTTAAGAGGGCAAGCCTGAAGCCGAATGAAGGCAAGAAGGAAGACTCTGCCCACCCTGCAATATTCCCGACAGGCCAGATGCCCAAGACCCTCAACCAGTGGCAGAAGAAGATATACGACCTGATAGTCAAGAGGTTCCTGGCGACCTTCGCTGACCCTGCTGTAAGGGAGCACATGAAGTTCTTGCTGGACATAGAGGAAGAGGAGTTCGCATCCCATGGCGTCAGGACAGTGAAGGCGAACTGGATTGATTTCTACAAGCCCTATGCCAAGTTCAAGGAGCAGACCCTTCCCCAGATGAAGGAAGGCGAAGTGGTGGAGGTCAAGAAGCTGGACATGCTCGACAAGGAGACGCAGCCTCCCAACAGGCTGACCCAGGCGTCTGTCCTGAAGGAGATGGAGATCAACAACCTGGGGACAAAGGCCACAAGGGCCCATATCATACACACGCTTTATGACAGGGGCTACATAAAGGAAGAGAGCATAATGGTTACCAAGCTGGGTGACATAGTGATAGCTGCCCTGAAGGAGTACTGCCCTGAGATACTATCCGCCGACATGACAAAGGAGATGGAGAATGACATGGAGCTCATCCGGGAGGGAAAAAAGAAGAAAGAGGATGTGCTGGAGACAGCAAAGAAGAACCTCAAGGCCCATCTTGAGAAGTTCAAGAAGCACGAGAAGGACATAGGCCAGAAGCTCTTCA
>DAOVIL010000013.1 GCA_030673725.1 Candidatus Aenigmatarchaeota archaeon
ATATGGCACCTGGTCCTCGAAGCCTCCTGGGGCGACCCTTATGACTGTCCAGGATATCACCGTGCCTTTGCCTTTCAGCTGGAAAGGCTCTGTCTTCCCCCTGCTCCTGCAGTTGGGGCAAAGGGACCTGGGAGGGAAGAACACCTCATTGCAGGTGCTGCACTTTGTGCCAATCAGCCTGTACCTGGGCCTGTTCAGTCTCCAGTACAGGGGCACGCTTGATGTGTGGGACATATTACTCCGGTTCCTCCTTGCCGAATACACTGACGACGCAGGTGGCACCTGAGCCGCCTACTGAGTGGGCGAGGCCGTAATCGCATCCTTTCACCTGGTTGCCTGCCTCTCCCCTTATCTGTTTGACTATCTCTACTATCTGCTTTATCCCGCTTGCTCCCACAGGGTGGCCCATCTTGAGGCCCCCGTCAGTGTTGACTGGTATCCTGCCTCCTATCGTGGTCTCCTTGTTATTGAGCAGGTCCTTTGACTTGCCCCTTTCTGCAAGCCCAATGGCCTCGTATGCAAGGATTTCAGCTATGCTGAAGCAGTCGTGCACCTCTGCCACATTGATCTTGCCTATCCCTATGCCTGCCTGCTGGAGCGCCTTCTTGGCTGCATGCTCTGCCGCTGCAATATATGTTATGTCAGCCCTGTTATGGAGCGCAAGGGTGTCTGATGCCTGGCCTATGCCGCGGACCCAGACGGGATTCTTGAACCTCTTGGCAGCCTCCTCGCTTGCCAGTATTATGGTGGCTGCACCGTCTGTTATGGGCGAGCAGTCCAGAAGCCTCAGGGGGTCTGCTATCATGGATGACCTCTTGACCTTCTCTACGTCAATCTCCATGTGGAACTGGGCGTAGGGGTTATTCATACCATGGTGGTGGTTCTTGACAGGAACCAGTGCAAGCTCCTCCCTTGTCAGGCCGTACTTCTTCATGTATGCCCTGGCCATCAGGGCGTAAAGGCCGGCAAATGTGAGGCCCATAGAGGATTCCCACTCCTGGTCCCCGGCTCCCATCAGGGTTGATATAGCGTCAGTGCCCTTCAGGTCTGTCATTTTCTCGGCGCCTGCCGCGACTACTATGTCGTGCTCCCCTGCTTGTATGCTGCTGCAGGCCCTCGCGAAGGCCAGGGCCCCTGACGCGCAGGCCGCCTCGCATCTGGTGGCAGGTATCGGGTTCAGCCCGGCCTGCTCAGCCGCCAGGGCAGCAAGGTGCTCCTGTCCGACAAAACGGCCCGCTGACATGTTGCCTATGAAGAGCGCCTCTATCTCCTTGCCCTCCACCTGGGCGTCCTTAAGCGCGAGCGCTCCGGATTCTGTGGAAAGGTCCCTGAGGGACTTCTCCCAGTGCTCACCAAGCTTTGTGCACCCTATTCCGACAACAGCAACCTTTCTCATAATCACCACTTCAGCTTCTTCCTCAATCTTACGTATGTCCCGTAGTCTATGTTCTTTTTCCTGTTCAGGTAATCCTCTGTCTTCTTGGCCTTGTTCCTGACCTCGTTTATCCTGTCCGTGATTACCCAGGAGAATGAATCCGATCCCGCGCCTGACCCGTATGAGGTCATCAGTATCCTCTGTCCGGGCTTGGCTATGTCCAGGAGCGCGCAGAGGCCCAATGGGGACGAGCCTGAATAGCAGTTGCCCATCCTCTTTACCACAAGGCTGTCCGCAAGCTTCTCGCTGGGGAATCCCAATATCTTGGACGCAGCCATCGGGAACTTGCCGTTCGGCATGTGGAGCACGATCCAGTCGAAGTCCTTGACTTCAAGGGACAGCTTCTGCATCAGGCCCCTTGAGGCCGCAAGGACGTGCTTGAAGTATGCGGGCTTTCCTGTGAACCTGGCGCCGTGGGTGGGGTAGTCCTCCCCCTCCCTTCTCCAGAAGTCAGGGGTGTCTGTCGTGTAGGAGTACATGCCCTCCAGCTTGGCCACGGGGTTGGGGCCTATCACGAACGCGCCGCCGCCTGCTGCTGCAGTGAACTCCAGGGCGTCGCCGGGCCTACCCTGGGACGTGTCAGCGCCTATCGCCATGCCGTACTTAATTTCGCCGGCCTTCACAAGGCCGTAGCACGTCTGTATGGCTGCTGTGCCTGCCTTGCAGGCGAACTCGAAGTCAGCCACCATAAGTTCCGGGCCAAGGCCCAGGGCTTCGGCTACCACTGTGCCGGAAGGCTTCACAGCGTACGGGTGTGACTCTGAGCCTATGAAGAGGGCGCCTATGTCCTTTGGTTTTATGCCTGCCCTCAGGAGCGCGTTCCTTCCTGCCTCTACTGAAATCGTTATCGTATCCTCATCCTGGTCAGGGACAGACTTCTCGTTCACGACAAGCCCAGACTTGAAGCTGGCCGCGTCCTGCCCCCATACCTTTGCTATCTCCTCCACGCTTATCCTGAGCATGGGGACATAGCATCCATAGCCTGTTATTCCTACGTCCATAAGTCTCACCGAATAGATAAAATAGCGGGGTGAGTCTTTTTAAACCTTAAATCGGGCATTTCGGCAATCAACAGTTTTATTTACATGCCCCCAAATAGCTGTATGGAAACGCTTGAATGCATCCAGAGAAGGATGGACATAAGGTCCTACAAGCCAGACCCGGTTCCAGAGGGCACTGTCAGGGCGCTGCTCAAGGCAGCCACAGAAGCGCCGTCATCAGGCAACCTGCAGAACTGGGAATTCGTGGTGGTGCGCAAATACGAGACCAAGAAGGCGCTATCTGGCGCAGCCATGGGCCAGGAGTTCCTGGTGGAGGCCCCCCTCATTGTGGTGGTCTGCGCCAACCTGGAGCTGGCGGCATCAAAGTACGGGGGAAGGGGACGGGACCTGTATTCTGTGCAGAACACAGCAGCCGCCACAGAGAATCTGATGCTGGCAGCCTGGGACAGCGGCATAGGCACGTGTTGGGTGGGGGCGTTCAACGAGAATGATGTGAAGAGAGCGTTAAACCTGCCTGAGAATATAAGGCCGGTCGCCATAATAACAATGGGATATCCTGATAAGACTCCAAAGAAGCCTGGCAGGAGGCCTGTTGAGGAAATCATGCACAAGGAGCTTTACGGAGGAAAGATATGAGAGGCGAGAAGATGATGGCGATATTCATCGGGCTCATAATGGTATTCTCAATGGTCGGCTTTGCGGCCACAAGCATATTCACTGATACTGGAGGAGGCCAGACCATCGAGATACCGTCTGTCATGAAAAGCAAGATTAGCAAGGAGAACAAGCTGTACGTTCTCCGGACAGGAAAAGTGCTGATAGAGCACTATTACCCTTCAGGCTGCTCTGAGTGCCTGAGCATGAACAGCATGCTGGAGATATTCGCCAAGCAGTTCTCAGGGTATGTGGTTGTGGCTGAGGCAGCGGTCCCGGCCAATGAGACGCTCTTCCAGGCGATAGGAAGCGCCGGCAGGATAAGGGATATGGAATACAACATGACGCAGGAAGGCCTGATGGACATTTTCTGTGAAATAACATTCAGGATGCCGAAAGAGTGCCTGTTAAGCGACATATTCCCGGGCGAAGAGCAGGATGTCATACCGCAGTCACCTGCTGATTATTATTAGGGCAGATGCCCTACCTTCCCATTATTTTGTGCCACAGCACAAGAGATGCGGCACATCTCATGCGTCTACTGCCGCATGATTTTGATTAGCTTTGACAGCTCTGCCTTGCCCTGGGCGAGCTCCGGACTTCCGCCGCCAGAGCCGCCTGCTGCTGAACATATCTCCCTTATGGCCTTAGCCATGTCCTTTGTCCTGGACATGCCCACTATATTCCCTGCCTCGTTCGCCAGGATGACAGAGAGTTCCGGCCTCTCCTTCAATATCTGGTCGGCTGTATCTATCAGTCCCTTTCTGGTGACATGGATTATCTCGAAGACCTCGTTGTCTTTTGCCTTGGCTATCAGGGACCTGGCCCTGTCTGAGGCGCCGCTTTTCTGGAGCTTCTCTGTGTCCTTCTTCAGTTGCTTCCAGAGCTCGAAGATGGTTGAGCATGCCTCATGGAGCGTCTTGGACTTCTCAATCCCCCTGTAGAGGGAGCGCTCCTCCAGAAGCTTCATGTCCCTGCCCTGGTCGCGCTCCATCTTGCTTATTGAGGCGACAAGCGACAGTATCTCTCCCACGAATTTCTTGACTGTCGAGGGGAGATGGTCAGAATCCACTGAAAGCTCTGCTGCAGCCTTCTTCAGGTCTTCCTGGGAGAACTTGAGCTTGGGTTTCTTCAGGCCTTCCATGCTGTCCAGGGTTTGCCTGAACAGCTCCTCCTGGCCCTTCTCGAACTTCCTGGCAGCGTCACCTGCAGTGTATTCCAGGCGGTTCACTCCGTCCTGTATCCTGTCTGCCCTCACTATCTTGATGGACTCAACATGTTTTGTGTTCAGGAGGTGCGTGCCCCCGCATGCTTCTACATCTACTCCTTTGATGCTTACCACCCTTACCTTCTTTCCTGGGCTTGCGCCCCCCTGGTACAGGATGAAGCCGTATTTCCCTTCTGCCTCTCCCCTGTCCATCACCTTGGCATCAACCTGGATTCCCTTCTTCGCTATTCTGTTGGCCTCTTCCTCTATCTTATCCAGTTCCTTCTCTGTGAAGGGCTTATAGTGCGTCAGGTCTATCCTGGAGCTGTCCAGTCCCTTCTTGGCTCCTGCCTGCCAGATGTGCCTGCCAATCACGTTCCTAGCAATGCCCGCCACTATGTGCGTGGCGGTGTGCATCTGCATCAGCCTGAATCTCCTTTCCCAGTCTATCATGCCCTTCACTTCCTGGCCCTCTTTCAGGCCCCTGACCCTGTGGAGTATGACGTCCCCTATCTTCTGGGTTTCTGATACCCCGAATGGCTTGCCTGCTGCTGACAGCGTGCCTGTATCAGACGGCTGGCCGCCGCCTGTCGGGTAGAAGAGGGTCTGGTCGAGCACGACCCACTCGCCGAACACCTTTATGACCTTTGCCCTGAATTCCTTATCCTCAGGGTTATCGTAATAGAGGCGCTTGGTCTCTGGGAGCTTGCTGACATCGAAACTGAGCTCGTCCTTCTCTGTCTCTTTCTCCCCGCTTGAGTGCTCATCTGTCAGCCTGACGTAGAAGTCCTCAGGCACCTCGAACTCTATGCCCTCATTCTTGGCTATCTTCTCCACTGTCTCAGGGCTGACGCCGTGGGACGTGTAAAGTGTTCTGAGGGCACCTGTCCCTATCTTGCCCCTCTTCAACTCCTTCAGCACAAGGGCCTTCCCCCTCTCTATGCTCTTCTCGTGCCTTTCCTTCTCCAAACTGAGTATGTCTGAAAGCGACTCTGCCCCTTCCTTCAGCTCAGGGAACATGGGCTTCAGGTGCTTTGCGTGCATCTCGGCTATCTTCTGCATGTCGAGGTCGAACTTGAACTCATTGATGAATGAGAGCGCACGCCTAAGGAGCGCACGGAGGTTGTATCCCCCGCCGACGTTGGACGGGATGCTCCCGTCTGTTATGGCGAACAGGAGGCTCTTGGTGTGGTCTGCTATGGCGTATAGAGCCTGCATGGGTTCTATTATCTCCCTCAGCTTCTCGGGCTCTATGCCCAGCATCTTGGCTATCCTCATCTTCTCTGCTGTTATGTCCTGCACCTCATCAAGGTTCAGGTTGCCTGCCAGCATGGAATACTTGTCGAATATGTCGGTGTCCTTGAAGCCTGTCTGCTTCTTCATCCATTTCATGACAGGCCCGAATGCGACGTCATAGGTGGTCGGGGTGCCATTGGAGAACCAGGCCAATCTTTCGTGTCCCCAGCCGACGTCTATCACCTTCCTTGCCAGCTCCTTTGCCTGGTCCCCTGACCTGGTGTACTGCATGAAGACCGAGTTGACAAGCTCATTCCCAGCTGAGAAGGTCTCGACGCATGGCCCGAAAGCGGAGAAGTCTCCCATTGCCCAGACGTCCTCTATGTATGTGAGCTGATTCTCTGGTATGCCCATCACGCCGTTGAGGAACCTGAAGTTGAGCTCTATGCACCTGTCCTTCCAGTAGTTGCCGAATGAGTGCTGGCCCGGCATTATGAAGGATGTGTGGTGCCTGCCTGTGACGCCGACGTTGGGTATGTCGTTGAACCTCAGGCACATCTGGGGGACTATGAGCGGGTCTGAAGGGAACTCGAACACCATCTTGCCTTTGTCCAGCCTCTGGAAATCCTGTATGGACGCCTGCGTGAAGAAGAGGTCAGGCCTCCACCTGTCTACCACAGGATAGCGCTTCACAGAGATGTGGCCGTTCTTGACGAAGAACTTCTCGAACTGCTTCCAGGTCTCTATGTAGTCCCACCTGACCTTGGTTACGGGGCTGCCTATGAAGCTGTAGGGCTCGCAGCTGGAATCCCCGCAGAGCTTCCTGTCAGGGTCAAGCGTCCAGAAATTCTTCCCGCACTTGCAGGTCTTCCTTACGAAGCCCTTCTCCCTGAAGAGCTCTACCTCGTATTGCTTCTTCCAGTCCTGCGCGAACTTCCTTTTGAGCTCAGGCTTTGTGAACATGGTGCCTCTCCTTTGAATATTATATAACAAGGTCAATAATTATATATGCGGAAGGCGCAACTGGAATTCATTGCCATCGCAGGCGTCATTTTCATTGCCGCTGTCGTAATAGCCCTTACGTACCAGTCGGTCACTGTCCCATACCAAACGCCTGTCCCGACAGCCATAGCTGAAGAGCAGAAGCTTCTCAAGGATTCCATAGAGTTCCTGGCAAAGGACGGGGGCACAAGGGTCATAAAGATAGCAGAGAGGCATGGAGGTTACATGACTCCGCAAGTGCTGGGGGAGGGCTTCACGATAAAGCCCTTCGCACTGTTCATGAAGAACGGCGTGGCTTACTGGAGGAAATGCGGCGAGACACATTACCCTTCTATAGAGGAGGAGCAGGAGAAGCTGGCTGCAGGCCTCCATGAGTACATCATCAGGAACCTGAAGGAGAGGGGGACTGTCTCTGGGAAGAGGGTGGAGCTGGCGCTCAAGGCCATGACAGTCAGGTCCAGAATACTTGACCAGAGGGTCGATTTCGAGATAGACCTGCCCACCAGGATAGAGAACTACAGCCTGAGGGAGAAGTACACTGTTTCCATACCAACTGATTTCGGGAGGATATACAGGTTCGCCATGGCATTCTCTGACGAGACTGCAGAGAACAGGGCATTCGAGGTATTCACCATATCAAGCATATGGCTGTCAAAGACCCTCCCGAAGATAGGCGCACTGACAGAATGCGGGGACGCAATAGTGCTCACGCCCGAGCAGATATCAGATTCGGTGGAGGCCCTGGTCAGGTACACGGTTGCATCAACTGTGCTGTGGGAGCCGATGGTGCCGACCACAGGGCTCAAGTTCTATTCCATAGAGAGCGTGGGCGGGAAGCAGTACAAAGACCTTGACATCACGTTCTGGCTCTCAGACGGGTTCCATGTGGACGCGAACAGGCCTATCATAGTGCTGAACCCGACCACCAACATAAAGTCGCCTGTGATGGACATACCTTACTGCCTGAAGCCTTATGTTAACAAGTATTCAGTGGCCTATCCTGTCATAACCAGCGTCAAGGATGAGCTCCTGGGGTCGCGCTTCAATTTCGCCAGCCTGGTGTACGTGGACAAAATGTCCCCTGGAAGCTGTGAGATGCTGGGCAGCGAAAGGGGATGCGAGGATGCAGAGTGCACAATCATGGTCAAAGTGGAAGACACTGGCGGAAACCCGATACAGGGGGTGACTGTAAGCTTTGGGGGATGCTCCTACGGAAAGACCGGGCCGGATGGCATTGTCACAGGCCAAGCAGAATGCGGGAAGCACCTGTTCAGCATAGTGAAGGATTCCGATTACACGATGGTATACAAGAACGTATCAGAGACAGATGTCAACGGCACATATGTGCTGCATAAGATCCCGGAGCTCAACGCGACATTCTACCAGCTGACTGGGGGAACATGCAGCATACAGGAGATAGACAGGGAGTCTGTCATAACCATTCTGAAGTCTGAAGAGCATAATTCATCCTTCTTTAACAGGGACAGGGAGTTCGACATGGCCAGCTGCCTCAGGGCAGGGGGATACAGTGATGCATGCGACAAGAGGAACGAGGCACTGAAGACCCAGGGAGGCCTGGCAAGCGTCTCTGAGGACGACCTAAGGACATGCGCCGAGGGCACAGGGAAGTGCATGAAGGATTCGCTCCTGAAGAAGGTGAGTGTCAGCTACATCCCTGGAGGGTATGAATATGCGTTCAGCACTGTGGTGACCAACCCACTAATGACTGAACAGCATTCTTCAGGGAACTATATGTTCGTCATGATGCCTATCATATCCAGCGAATTCACAAAGGAGATGCCTGAAGTCGACACAGAGGCCAGGGTGTATGTGCCGGACACTGACATAATATACCAGCAGGCCATAAGCATGTACGGAAGCAGGTATGACCACCACCACGGGAAGTGCCTGGGAACAAAGATACTGGGGATATGCACAGGGAAAACGTGCAACTCGGAATGCGCCAAGGGCCTGGCAACAGCTGATGTTATACAGTGGCTGCAGGATGCAGGGGGCAGGTTCGCTTCTGACCTCGCAGCATGCAATAAGGAGATGGTTGAGTTTGTCGCATAAGACAGCGATAG
>DAOVIL010000047.1 GCA_030673725.1 Candidatus Aenigmatarchaeota archaeon
CAATCATTCAGGATAAATACTTACTTCCAGAACAACACGGAGATTGTAACGATAAACGAATCCAATTTCACTGTATGGCTGGTGGAGAACAGCACAGGATACAGGATACCCACCAGCGGTTATCTGACCAGCAACAAGTATGCAGGGGCCGGGAATGTCTACATGGGCTCCTACTACTACCTCAACGCGACCCTTGACCCCAACCTGGTGGGAGGGTGGTACAGCGCGTACGTCTCTGCATCTGACGACTTCAACGGGGTTTCAATGAGTGGCACCGGAAACGTGTTCCCGCTCATAATAAACGGCACAGGCCTGAACATGACAAGGATAACCGGCCTGAACTTGGGCTCACAGTATGAGGGCATGAACGCCGTTAACTTCAATGTAAGCGTTACCAATTACGGGCCTAATGACGCCAGCGGAGGACTGATCATGTCAGACTGCAGCTATGCCACCATAGAGGCGAACAACAGAGGCGCAGGCTGTGGGGGCCAAGCAAGCCGGTACTTCAACATGACCCTCAGCGGCAACGGGACCGAGACCTGCTGGTACTACTGGAAGCTGACACCAGTCGACAGCGTGACCGAGGACAAGACGTGCACGCTGTCCATAACATCCACAGACCCGAGCTTCAACACCATAACAGGCATAACATTCATAGTCAAGAACAACGTCACCACCACAGAGACGACTGAGGAGAGCGACGATGGAGACGGTGGTGGAGGAGGCGGATGCACGAGCGACAGCCAATGCGCGGCCAGCTACTACTGCAGCTCCAATGGGGACTGCGTGGCGCTTGACTGCACATCCGAAGAGCACATAGTTGACCATGCATGCGTGGCTTATGCGTACACTGTCATCATAACCGAGTATGAAGAGAAGATATATGTCCTCCTAGGCTCGTCAAACACCACAAAGGTCAAGATAAAGAACACAGGAGACGATGCCCTGACAGCCAAGCTCAACATAACCATAGATTCAGGGATAACATACTCTGTGGACCCCGCAGGATATGGTCTTGTGCCGGACGCCTCGCACGAGTTCACTGTCACACTCAATGCCCTGAACAGCACAGAGATAGGGAACCACTCGGGGACGTTCAAGGCATGGACATCCAAGGACACGACCACATACTATTCCAAATCCTTCACCCTGGTTGTCCTCCCGACCGCTGAGAGGGAAGGGGAGATAAGCAGCGAATACGATGAATACGCGGCCAACTACACAGCTGCCCTGGAGGCATTCAGCAGGATGAAGGCGTCAGGCCTTGTGAGCGAGGAGAACATCACAAGGACAGAGTTCCTCCTGAACGAGAGCAAGGACATATCAGACCAGATAAAAGCTGCCCTGGACGCAGCTGACTATGCCACTGCAGAGTCGCTCATGGGAAGCCTGCAAGCCCTCCTGAACAGGGTGGATGCAGAGATCTCCAGCCTGGAGACAGAGGAAATAATTGGGGCAGAGATGTTCCAGTCTGCTGTATGGATGTACGGGGTTGCAGCAGTCGTCATAATAGGCATAGCATCCTTCATAGTCTACATGCTCATGCCCCCCAAGAAGGGCTACAGGCCAGGATACGGCTTCAAGCCGAAGAGCAAAGGGGGGCTAATGGAAAAGGCAAAGGAAGCTGTCAAGAAGGCCAAGAAAAAGAAGAGTGAGATGGTCCCTTCCTCATCAAGCAGGCAGAAGTACAAATACAGGAGATAGGTCAGCACCGAAGCAACTTCTTACACTCCTGCCTGCGCTATGATATTATCTCCCTTAACTATTAACAGAAGCAACGGCCCATGTCTCATATGATAACACCGGTATCTACTTCCTGAAGAAGGCCTCTATTATCCTGGCGTATGCTGGCCTGGTCACCAGGATGCCCACCAGGACCCCTATTATTGTGGTGATTGCGAAGCCCCTCACCAGGCCGACTCCCAGGAAGAGGAGCGGGAACATTGCGAATATGGTCGTCAGGGCAGCGCCCATTATTATGAAGAATGCCCTCTTTATCTTCTCCTTCATGGTGTAGGATTTCCTTTCCTTCTCGCCCTTCAGGGCCTCGTCAGCTATGATTATCTGGTGGTCCACTGATGTGCCTATGACCGCTATAAGGCCGCCTATGGTGGGCAGGTCTATGGTCCAGAGGAATGAGCCAACACCCATCATCATCCCTATCAGGGGTATGAGCATGGCACCCACCCAGGCAGATAGGTCTATCTCATGCTTCTTCCACCAGGCAGCCGCCACCACTGCCAGGTTTGCGACCAGCACAATGGCCCAGATGGCGACGTCATTGGTGGCTGCTATGCCCATTATTATCACCACTTCTGACATGCCTACCAGCAGCATTGGGAGGCCGACCTTCAGGCTCCTGTACCTCACGACTATTATTATGACCACCACTATGCCGGCGAGCAGGGCTGCTATGAGCATGTCCTGGATGAAACCCGAGCCGAGCTTGGGGGATATTATGCCGATTGACACTGTCTCCAGGGTAGTGGGCAAGGCGCCTGACCTGAGTATGGTCTGGAGGCTCATTTTCTCCTCTATGGCGCTCTCCTTGTCCCCCCTGCTCCCCTGTATGGATGGTGTGCTCACGTAATTGCCGCCAAGGTCTGCGGCTATCCTGAGGTCTGACACAATCTGACCGTCCAGATAGAGAAGTATCTCTGACTCCAGGTATTCGTCCCCGCTCTGTATGTCAAGGAACTTGGGTATGCCTGTGGTCACATCAGCGAACCTCCTTGCGCCTGTGTCTGACACCAGGACGCTGAAGTAGAACCTGTATGCGCCTCCTGCCAGGGGTATCATGCCTGAATGCTGGGGATCCATGTACACCAGCTCTATGTCCTTCCCCTCATACACCTTCCCCAGGAAGACTGCCCTATCCTCTGTCCTGTTGAGGAACTGCAGCTCTATTCCCTTCAAGGTGATTGTGTCGTTCGGGAAGAGGGTCTTCCCATCTATCATGACGCTGTCGTTGGCTGCTGTCACAGGCCAGGACTTGTCGCCCAGCTGCATGGTCCCGCTGTTGCCTGAAAGCTCCACAGGCTTCGTTATCTTGCCCTCGAATACGCCCTGCCTGGAGAGCAGGTCGTTCACTATGTCGCTGCCGATGCCTGCTGCCTCTATCTGGATGTACCATTCATCACCGCCCCCTACAGGGTAGAGCTTCATCTCCTTCAGGCCGTATATGTTTGCCCTTGTCCTGAGCGTGGATATCGCCTGCTGGACGACTTCCCTGGTCGCGTTCTCCTTTGGCTTGAGCAGTATCCTGGTGCCTCCCCTCAGGTCAAGGCCGAACTCCAGGTTCGTCCTCTCCATGTCCATCACCTGTATGCCCAGGGTATCGTTAACGTTAAAGCTATAGCTCTGGCCGTTGGCAGTTATCTCCATATGGCCAGATAAGGATTCTGTCCTGGCGTTCCAGTCTTCAACGTCATTCACCTGGACACCGTTCAGGTTGGTTATGAGCATGCCCTGCTCCAGGAAGCCCTTTGCAGGGGAGTCCTCAGAAACATACACCACTTCAACGCCATACCTGCCGTAAGGGTATATCTTGAATCCTATGGCCAGCACTGCGCCAAGGATCATTATCATCAGCAGTATTATCCTCCAGTACTTCAGCATCAGATTCCCCTCCTCTCACAGTACCATCTTATGAGCACAGAGTTCTGCAGCCAGGTGAACAGGACGTCAACTGAAAGGCCTATTATCAATACCGTGGCTATCTGGGATATGATTGGGGAAAGGCCGAATATCAGGAGTGATGACAGCGCGCCTAAAGTGGTGACGGACATCGTGAGGCCTGTGAAGAGGGCGCTCTTGTGCCTGTCTTTCATCTCACCCATCCCTTTCATTATCCTGGTGGTAAGGAGGATGTCCGTGTCTATCGAGTACCCTATAAGCATCAGAATCGAGGCAAACCCTGCCAGTGATAGATCTATGCCGAAGAGTTGCATGAAAGCCAGGGTGACAAGGATGTCTGCCACCGCGCATGACATCACAGCCAGGGACGGGACTATCTTCCTGAAGAGGAAGAACACTATCCCTCCCATGAAGATGAAGGCCAGTATAACCGCTATCTGTGCCTGGCCCCAGAATGACTCCCCCAAGGAAGGGCCAATGGTCTGTATGCTCGGCTGGCTGGTATCTACCCCAAACGCACCAAGCTCTGAGAGGACCTGCTGGGGGTCTGTCTCAGGCCCGACCTCTATCACTATCCCGTAGCCTCCCAGCCCGCTGAGCTCCCTCATGCTGAGGGGGAACTTATCGGAAAGGCTGCTCTCTATGGATATCACGTCAATCCTTTCAGAGAGCTGCAGCTCTATCATGCTGCCTCCCTTCAACTCTATTGACCTCTGGAACCATTCTCCTGTCTGGAGATACCCGTTCACAAGGACACCCACGCTGAAAAGGAGCAGTATTATGGGTATTATTATCAGCGCCTTGTAGCTGTCCATAGTATTAATAACTAACACTGTTATTAAAATGTATGCGCGATGTGATAGTGATTGGTGCGGGTCCTGTAGGCTCCTTTGTGGCATCCATTCTCAGCAAGAAGATGGATGTTGTTGTAATCGAGAAGTCACCAAAGGTCGGGCATAAGGCGTGCTCAGGCCTGGTATCCACAGGCCTGGACAGGTTCGTCAAGGTCCCAAAGGAGTGCATAGAGCATAAGGTGAAGGGCGCTGTGATGCACTCGCCCGGAGGCTCTGACATAAAGATGGTGAAGAAAGGCACAGCAGCATACGTGATAGACAGGCCGGGGTTTGACAGGTGGATGGCCTCCAAGGCAGGGAATGTCATGTTCTCCACAGAGGCCAAGGCTATTACGGCCGGAAAGGCTGGAGTAGAGGTCAGGACAAACAAAGGCGTTCTCACTTCAAAGGTGCTGATTGACTGTGGAGGGGCCAACTCCATAGGAGCCAGGAAGTTTGGCGCAAAACCAACGGAGCTGCTGACTGGATTGACAGCTATTGTCAGCAAACCTGACAACTCGGACCACGTGGATATGTGGTATGATAGCGAACTGAATGGCGGGTTCTTCTGGAAGATACCAAGGGGTGAGAGGACAGAGTACGGCATGCTTGGGAGCAAGGCAAGCTTCAGCCAGATTGAGAAGTTCTTCAGGATAAAGAGGTATGAAAAGGCAGCAGCGCCCATACCCATGGGAATGGTCAAGACATATTACAATAGAATGCTCCTGATGGGCGACGCAGCATGCCAGGTGAAGCCCTGGTCAGGGGGAGGGGTGATATACGGGTTCACTGCAGCACAGGCAGCTGCGAGGGTCCTGGAGAAGGGCGACTTCAGTGAAGAGGGGCTGAAGGCGTATGAGGATGCCTGGAAGGAGAAGCTGGCAAAGCCAATCACAATGGGCCTGATGTTCAGGGAGTTCTACAAGGAGATGGACAGCAAGCAGCTGGAGATGGTCTTCAGGAAGCTGAAGGGAACTGGGCTGAACAGCCTGGATATGGATTTTCCCTTATTCAACAATCTCCCACTTTAGGCCGTAATGGATCAATCCTGCGGAGCCGTCTGTGTACATCCTCCTGAAGACAGCCTTTACCTTTGC
>DAOVIL010000056.1 GCA_030673725.1 Candidatus Aenigmatarchaeota archaeon
AACCTGGCCGGAGGGCTGGAGAAGATAGCCAAGATGCCTGCCAGGACCATACAGCTCCTGGGAGCTGAAAAATCATTGGTCAGGCACCTTAAGGAGAAGACAAGGGCACCCAAGTACGGGGCCCTCTTCGCCCACCCGTTCGTCCAGCAGGCAGAGAAGGAAAGAAGGGGAAAGGTCGCCAGGCTCATCTCAGCCAAGCTCGCCCTTGCAGCCAGGACAGACTACTTCTCCAAGGTGGACAAATCAGAAGAGTTTACCAGCCAGCTTGAGAAGGCTGTAAAACCGTTTATCAAGTGAACCAGCTTTAGGGTATTTTTCACAAAAGACAGCTATCATGCAGCGCGTAGTACAAAGTAGGATATAAATACTTTCTCGACCAAAATAATATACAGTGGATTGAAATGAGCCTGTACGAATTAGCATCTGCTGTGAGGGGAATGTTCAGGGGGGCCAACACCGACAGACCCACTGAGACTATTTATGGCAAGCCTCTAGAAGACGAGAGAGCCGCAAGAATCGCCATGTCATCCCTCCTTAGAAGGGCAAGTGATGAAGCAAAGATAGGGAAAGACCCCCGTATGGTTCTGGGAAAGATCTACACTGTGGCAGAGGGCGCAGGAATCTCCACAGAAGATATTGACAGGGCTGCAAGGAGGCTGATGAATGACGAGACAGCAGACACAGTAATGGATACATACAGAGAAGTGGTGGACAGAGAGAGACTACAGTCAGCCGAAACCCAGCCCATAGACGTCAGGAAGCTTATAGGCGAAGCCGAGCCTGTCACTGCTTGAACCTGAGGATGCCTGCAACCCCGCCCATTTCCTTCAGCTGCTGCCCACGCCTTGTGTCTGAAGAGATGACCTCTATTTCTGTGCCCATCTGCTCTGCCAGCTTCACCAGCTCATCCATCACGTCCTTCTCCCCCACAGGATTCAGCCTGCTATGGCAGCTTGGGCATTCCTTGGCTTTCAGCTCATCCCTGCGTATCATATCGTCCTCTTCATGCCCGCAGGAGCATTTGTAATGCACCCTTATGAGATTGAAGCCCTCTGATATGAGCAGCAGCTCCATGTTGCCCCCCCTCAGCGCTTCCATAACCTCTTTCAGGCCGTATGTCGCCAGACCAGTGTCCTTTGCGAAGTGGTCGAAGAACTTCTCCAGTATCTTCCCTTCCCTCACGACAGATGCCTCTGATATCACCTCTTCTGACCTCTCCACCAGCTCATACAGGCCGTGCTCGCCCATGTAAGCTGTGGGCACTATCCCAAGCACCTTCCTCTTCACGTCATGGGCCAGGAAATCACCCTCAGCGAACATCTCCTTTATCGGGCCAGAGCCGCCTATGATTATCCCTTTCATGTCCCTCAGGTCCTTGAACTGGGCGTTCGCCACTTCACCGACCTTCTTCATGAAGTCGTGGAGCAGGCCTTCCCTCACCCTGGCAAAACGGGCAGCGCTCTGCCCCCCAGCCTTGGTCTTTCCTGGCACCATGGAATCCATGTGCTTCAGAAGCGTGACCTTCTTTCCTTTCAGGATGCCTATGTCAGCCTCAGACTTGTCCACCATCAGCAGGCCGTATACCTCCCTCTCCCTTACCATGTCCTTCAGTGTGTCTATTATGAACACCTGGTCGCACCTGTATATCCTGGTCCTAAGCGGCTCCGGGGGCTCTATCGCCCAAATCTCTATGTCTGATACACCTTCCTGCTGTGACACGTTCCCGCAGAATACAGCCAGCCCGTTCTCAGGGGTCTGCTTGTAGAGCTTCAGATGGCCCAGGACCTTCTCAAGTGCAGACATCACGTTCTTCTTCACTGTCTTTGACTTTATGTTCTGGGCAGTGGACTGCTCCTGCCTGAGCTGGCTGACCACGTTATGGATGCTGAAGCCAGCCGGTATCAGGACTGTCACAAGTTCGGTATGCCTGCCTCTAATCTTTTCCAGCTCGCCTATCAAGGCCTTCAGTTTCTGGTTCTTGATGTCCAACATACGTGCACCTCTAGCTAATTTTTATATGATGGAGACGAGTATATTTATATAGCGCTTTTGAGGGTGTTATGGTCGATATTGAAAAAATCAAGACAGGGATACCGGGCCTGGACGATATAACGATGGGAGGGCTCCCAAAGAAGGAGCTGGTGCTTCTTACAGGCACGACAGGCACAGGCAAGACAGTGATGAGCACGCAGTTCCTGTACAACGGCGCCAAGGCAGGCGAGAAGGGGATATACCTTTCCTTCGAGGAGCCTGAGGCTTACCTCAGGAAGAGCGCTGCAGTGTTCGGCTGGAACATCCCGGCCCTGGAGAAGAAAGGCCTGTTCTCTTTCCTCAGGTACGACCCCTACAGGATATCAGACGTGCTGGACATCCTGGAGTCAGAGATAAGGGGAACGGGCGCCACCAGGGCGGTGATAGACTCCATATCTGCCTTAGGGCTCTATGTCAGGAACGACGCTGAGCTCAGGAGGATGATATTCGACATAGCCCTCACGCTCAGGAAGCTTGACTGTACGACCATCATCACGTCAGAGATAGTCCATGGCAAGCCCGGCATATCCAGGTACGGGGTGGAGGAGTTCGTTGCTGACTCTGTCATTGTCCTCTACTATGAGCGCGCCAGGAACCTGGCAGCTTTCAACCGGGCCATACAGATATGGAAGCTGAGGGGCTCGCCCCACTCCAACAAGCTCCACTCCTATACCATAACCGGCAAGGGTATTGAGATATCAAAAGAAGAAGCCTTCATCCAGACTACTGTTTGAAATACTCCAGTATCTGATTCCTCAACTGCTCAGCAAGCACAGGATTCCTGTTGACAGTCACTGGTATGATTACCTTCCTCTGGAAGATATTCTTGAAAAGCGCGTCAACATCAAGCTCATCTATGGTCTTTGCTGAGGAGAATATTCTATCAAGCTCCTTTCTCAGGAATTCTGGATAGAATATCTGGATCACTATATCATCAAAAACTATGAAGTCAGTATTTGGCGATTCTGGCACTATCTTGGGGTGCAGAGGTGTTTTCTTCCAGAACTCATAGCACCACCTGTCAATCGGAGTGTCAGAAGGCGTAACAGAATACATCTTGGTGACAGAAGCCAGCCCCTTGAACTGCGCATACATCTCCTTGTCCAAGAAAAGCGGCACCCAGTAATGGTTCCAGTGTATGCATATTATAGACTCGCCCGGCTTGAAATCACACCCTTTGGCAAACTCTCCCAAAAAGCCGTCAACCTCGTACATCGAATTGAACGTGAGATTAGTCACATCGCTGCCGTTCCCGTTATTTGCAGCCCCGCTGGCGTATGCCTTTTTGGTATCCTTCCCGAATCTCATGATACCATCTATCCATTTTTCATTAATCCTGTATTCCTTTCCGGTTCTCGCCACGATATCATCTCTTTCCAGCTCCCTAAGGGCCTTATGAACTGCCTGATACGTTGCAGTCACTCCCAGGTTTCTGACACTGTTATGGAGCTTTCTTGCCGAGAGTGGCCACTCCTTTGTCAGCGTAGAAATGACCGCATCCTTAACCGTTCTGGGGTTTTTGATGTTGGGGATAGTTATTGTTAGGGTCATGCTTTCTCCTTGAAGAGTTTTAGGATTTGTTTTCTCTTCTGTTCAGCTAAGGTTGGACTCTTCGTTACCACTAGGACTATCTCACACTTTTTGAAGAATAAGGTCTTTAAGAAATCACTTATGGCTGTGGATTTTACATCTTTCATGATCTTATAAACCTGATCCAATTCCTTGTTCAACTCATCTGTAAAGAAGGTTTGTACCACAAAGTCCCCAATGACGCACACGTCGCAATCCTGCGAGCAACCAACGCCATATCTAATCTTGCATGCAGGCTTGAAGGAATTATAGAAATCGAACACGAGCCTGTCTGCTGCTGTATCCTTTCTACATAACAGGTAAGTACCATTCCACCCATTGCCCATCTTCTCAAATCTCTTATATCCTTCTCCTTCGAAAGAGAGTGGCCACCACAGATGGCGGAAATCTGCAAGAATCCCATGCTCTTCCTGGAAATCATGTAGCCGTGTCAGAAAATCCACCATAAAGCTGAGGAACTCAAACAGATTGTGGAATGTTGTGGTGCTGGTCTCTCCTGTGAAAAACTTTTCCATAGGCGGCCTGGATTTCTCCTCATATGCGACCCTAATTTGAGAAGCAAAATTTTCAATACCTCTTATCCAGTATTTGTTAAGCTGATACCCCCTTTCCTGCCTTTCTATTATGTCCCGATCCAGGAGCTCCTTTATAGCCTTGTGTACGGCCTGGTAACTCACCTCAAATTGGGCCTTTCTGACCTTATTGTATAATTTCTTTGCAGAGAGCGGCCATTCCTGTACCAAGAATGAAACGACGGCATCCTTAACCGTTTTCGGCTTATTGATGTTGGGTATTGTTATTGTCAATGTCATATTCAAGAGTTGGAAAGGGGACTTTTAAACCTTTTGGTTTATTCAACCATTCTGAGATTTTTAATTGGTTCAAAGGTCAATTATTAGATGAGTATGTTCGGTATCATTAAAAAATTACTATTCGCAAAACAATTAAGCTTCGAAAAAGGTGAAATAAAATTACTTGGTCAACCAGTAGTGATGTTTCCTGTTGTACTTTTTATTGAGATGTTCAAAGAACTCAAAAGGAATAATCCCAAAAATTACAAAGATATTATTTATGAAATAACGGATGAGGTTGGAAGGACCTATAGTGATACGCTGAGAAAGAAATACGGTCTATCTGGGAGAAAATTAATAGAATGGGATATGA
>DAOVIL010000110.1 GCA_030673725.1 Candidatus Aenigmatarchaeota archaeon
AGGCACGGCTTTTATATTCGGGGAATCCCATATTATTTAATACATGCAACTAAAGGCCAAGGTCATGGAGTTTGAGGCCAGGAAGGCCATCGTGATTCTGAACAAGGATGATGCAGCCGAGCTTGACGTGAAGCCACTGGACAGGGTGGAGCTGGTTCTGGGGAAGAGAAGGGATACAGCCATAGTCAACATAGCTGAGAAGCTCATCAGGGAGGGGGAGATAGGGCTTTACGAGTCAGTTGTCCATGCGCTGAAAGCAAAGGCAGGCAGCAAGGTAAGGATAAGCAGGGCGCTCCATCCTGCATCAATAGCGTTCATAAGGAAGAAGCTGGACGGCAGGATGCTCAGCAAGAATGAGATAGAAACCATAATAAAGGATGTCGTGCATGACAGGCTGTCTGACATAGAGATATCAGCCTTCCTGACAGCGCTTCATGAGAGGGGCATGGTGATGGACGAGACAGCTTCACTCTCCAGGAGCATGGCAGACAACGGGAAGAAGATGGGCTGGAAGAAGGTCATATTTGATAAGCACAGTATCGGAGGCGTTCCTGGAGACAAGACCTCCATACTGCTTGTACCGACGATAGCGGCAGCAGGCTTCACAATACCCAAGACCTCCAGCAGGGCGATAACAAGCCCGGCAGGGACAGCGGACAGGTTCGAGTGCATAGCACCCGTTGACCTGAGCTGGGGGGAGATAAAGAAGGTCGTGAAGAAGACGAAGGGCTGCCTGGTGTGGGGAGGCTCAGTTGACCTGGCGCCGGCCGATGACATCTTCATCAAAGTGGAGTATCCGCTTTCAATAGACCCGATGCTGCTGCCTTCTGTCATGTCCAAGAAGGTGGCGATGGGGGCAAAGCACCTGGTGATAGACATCCCCACAGGAAGGGGCACCAAGATAAAGTCCATAAGCGACGCCAATGACCTGGCAAGGCAGTTCATAGACCTGGGAGCCAGGCTTGGGGTGAACGTAAGGTGCCTTTCAACATTCGGGGAGCAGCCCCTGGGGCATGCCATAGGGCCTGCGCTGGAGGCAGGGGAAGCCCTGCATGCAGCACTGACAGGGAAGGGGCCGCCCGACTATGTGGAGAAGGTCGTGGCTTTAGCCAGCACCCTCATGAGCATGGGAGGCATGAAGAACGCCGAGGCAAAGGCCAGGCACATAATAACCAGCGGGAAGGCAGGCAGGAAGCTAAAGCAGATAATAGCGGCACAGGGAGGCGACCCTGACATAAAATCCACTGAGATAGAGGTCGGGACTGAACGCTGCAAGGTAACATCCAACTTCTCAGGAAGGGTCTGGTGGATAAGCAACAAGGCCCTGGTGCACATAGCCAAGTCTGCCGGCGCCCCAAGGGACAAGGGGGCAGGCATATTCCTGCACAAGAAGATAGGCGACAGGGTCAGGAAAGGCAGCACCCTTTTCGAGATATTCGCTGAGAAGCCGTACAAGATGAAGGCTGCGCTGAAGGCCGCACAGGGGCATGAGATAATGGGGATTGGGAGCCACTACAACATGGTCCTGAAGAGGATACCGGAAGAGGAGCACGAGAAGACGTTCATTCTGGAGCGCTAGGGCTATCCCTGGACTGCCCCTAAAACATGATTGTTCTAATCAACGACTATGTTGGTCTGTGTCCTGATGACGCCCTCAAGGAACTGTATCTGGGACACCACCATGGCGCCCAGGCTGTTTATGTCGCTGGCCTCAACGAAAGCTATCGCATCGTAGGGACCTGTCACGACATGGGCCCTTGTGACGCCGTCCAGTGAGTTTATCCTCTCGATGACGTCCTTGGCCTTTCCCTGGGATATCTCTATGAAGACATATGCCGATACTGCCATAATACACCTCGGATTTGAATATGGGAAATAGTCCTTTTAAGCTTTCCGATTGCGTGTTCAGCCGACGAACGTGGGCCTCCTGGAGAGCTCCCTGGGGAGGGGGAGGGTCTGGAAGGGGAATCCCTTCACCCGTTTCATGATGTAATCAGCTATTTCCTCCAGCTTCATCTCCTTCACCTTTCCTGTCTCCCTGAACCTGACAGCCAGCTTTCCTGACTTCTTCTCCTTCTCGCCTGCCACCACTATGAGAGGTGTCCATTCCATCTCAGCGTCCCTTATCTTCCTGCCTATGCTCTCTATCCTGTCGTCCACATCGACCCTTATGCCGTATTTCTCAAGCTTGTCAGCCAGGGCCCCCACGAACGTGTTGTAGGCGTCTGACACAGGGCACATCCTTACCTGGGTCGGGGACAGCCAGAGCGGGAACACGGGGTGCTTTCCCTTGCCCATCTCCTTGTGCGCCTTCTCCAGCAGGGCGTACATTATCCTCTCTATCGCGCCCGGAGGGGAGCAATGGAGTATGAGCGGGTGCTTCCTCTTGTTGTCCTTGTCAGTGTACTGGATATTGTACCTCTTGCCGTTCTCATGGTCTATCTGGACTGTGGTGAGCGCTGCGGCCTTGTCCAGGCAGTCCACGAAGTTGAACTCGAACTTGGGGTCGAAGTAGGCGAAGCGCCTGTCCCATATCTCTATCATGATGGGCCTCCTGAATATCCTGGCCAGGGAAGCGACCCAGTCCTTGTTGGACTTGTCCTTCCAGAAGTCTTTTGTGAAGCGGACAGCTGCCTCGTACTCTGAAGGCCCGAAGCCCAGGTCCTTCAGGCAGTCCATCCCGTACCTGAACTGGTTGGCGAACTCTTCCTTGGCGCTCTTCATGTCCCTGCAGAGTGTGTGGAGGTCAGGCATGGTGAACGCCCTGAGCCTTCTGAGGC
>DAOVIL010000089.1 GCA_030673725.1 Candidatus Aenigmatarchaeota archaeon
AAGCAGGATGAATCAGGACACCAGGGCGGGGGTCAGGAGAGGGAAGATAGGTTTTGTGTTCCAGCAGTACGGCCGGATTGAGTCATTCAGCGCCAGTGGGAACGTGGGCCCGGCGCTCAGGATAGGCGGCCATTCCAAGGGCGACGCAGAGGGGAAGGCGAGAGAGCTGCTCAAGATGGTGGGCCTGGGGCACAGGCTTGACCAGAGGACCTCCCTCCTCTCTGGAGGGGAGCAGCAGAGGGTGGCCATCGCCAGGGCACTGGCCAACGACCCGAAGATAATACTCGCTGACGAGCCTACTGGCAACCTGGACACCAAGACAAGCAAGATGATACTGGAGCTCATGAAATGGTTGAACGTGGAGAAGGGCTACACATTCATAGTCGTGACGCATGACCCTGGGGTAACCAAGTACAGCCAGCGTATAGTTTATTTAAAGGACGGCGCTATAATTAAAGAATTAAGGAAGAAGGACCATAAGGTAATTAAGATATGAACCTGAGATTTCTCCTGGTTATGGCGGCTGTGCTGCTGGTATTGCCTGTTGCTGCTTTTGCGCAGACGGTGACTGGTGAGATAGAGACCACGCCATTCCTGAGCCTTGTGCTCACAACACAGACTCCCTATCCGGCTGAGCCAGGCAATACAGTCAACATGGAGGTGGAGATCCAGAACAAGGGGACCACTGCAAAGGACATAACCCTGGAGATGGTCGTGAAGGAGCCCTTCAGCCTGCTTCCTGGCGAGGAGCAGAGCAAGACGTTCACATCGATACAGAGCGGAAGCTCAGTCAAGACATCCTACAATATATTCGTGGCCACAGACGCCATAACGAACACGTATGAGATTGAGTTCAGGATGTACGAGGGAAGCCAGAGGACCACCTACATCACCAGGAGCGTCAACCTGTATGTCAGGGGGACACCGGAGCTGGTCCTGGTGAGCATGACCACTGACGGCACCCTGGAGCCGAACGGCCAGGCCAACATAACCACTGTCGTGAAGAACATAGGGACTGGCACAGCCAGGCACCTCACGATGGAGTTCGCATCAACCGATGAGCTCATACCTGTCCTCTCAGGGGGGAACGTGTATGTGGGAAACCTGGAGCCGAGCAGCGCCACCACCACATCCATGCTGATAAGCATAGACAGCTCAGCAGAGCAGAAGACCTACACATCCACAATTACAGCCTCTTTTCTGGACGAGAGCAATGACGAGCAGACAAAGGAGTTCGAGATAGGCCTTCCTGTCTCAGGGACCATACACCTGGACGTCATAAAGACAGAGCCTGACTACTCCAGAGGCAAGCTGAAGATAGAGGTCGCCAACAAGGGCACTGTAGAGGCGAAGTCAGTCGAGGCAAAGCTGATGGTGGACGGGAAGATGGTTGACGTGGAATACGTGAGCAGCATAAAGGCAAACAAGAAGGCCACCTTCACCTTCCCGCTGGCCCTGAAAGGGGAGGGCAAGCTCGAGATAGCCTACATAGGCCCTGGCCTGGAGAAGAACATAGATGTGAAGGATATAGCACTCAACTTCGATATGCCCACAGGCGACGCCACAGGCACGTATGTGATAGTCTTCATCGTCATAGTGGTGGTATTCTATTACTTCTGGAGAAAGCGGAAAAGGAAAAAGAAAGGCGAGCTGTACTGATTTATTAAACTGAGAAGGATATTATTCTTATGCGGATATCCCTGACTCTAGCGCTGGTTTTAGCCAACCTGGCGGCCTTCATTATACAGGTGACAGTGTCAGGCTTCACCCTCCTGTTCTCGCTCACGCCTGCCCTGGCCATAAACGGGGCATACTGGCAGTTCTTCACCTACATGTTCCTGCATGGGGACCCCATGCACCTGTTCATCAACATGTTCGTGCTGATTATATTCGGCCCCCAGGTCGAGAGGCAGCTGGGCTGGAAGAATTTCCTCCTGCTGTACGTGATAGCAGGGCTGGGGTCAGCCTTCCTGCACATATATCTGACAGGCCCGTCCTTCATAATAATGCTCGGGGCGTCTGGGGCAGTCTTCGGCATACTGACAGCATACGGTTTTCTGTTCCCCAGGAGGTGGATAATAATGTTCCCTGGGATACCCATGCCTGCCATAGCTGCTGTGTTCGTGTTCGCCGGGCTGGAGCTGGTATTGGGGGTGTTCAGCCTGGAGCCTGGGGTGGCCAACTTCGGGCATCTGGGCGGCATAGTGACCGGGATTACGTTCATGCTGCTGTACAAGTTCGCCGGAAGGCGCAACAGAAAGGCGGCTCTTGGCGATTTCGAATTCTTCTGGGAGTAGAAGGCTTATAAATAACGGGAGATTAACTATAGCTATGAAACAGGAGATGAAGTGCGTAAGCTGCGGGAAGAAGGTTGAATCAGAGAAGAACTGGGTGGAGTTTCCCTGCCCAGGCTGCGGGAAGGTGAAGATCCTGCGCTGCGAGAAGTGCAAGAAGCTGGAGAACCAGTACGAATGCGGGAAGTGCGAGTTCGTAGGACCGTAGGAGGGATTTATGGGAGATGTGATAATTCTTTACAAGGTATTTGTCGAGGACCCTGAGAAGTTCGAGGACGTCAAGAAGAGGATAGAGCTGCTCACGCCTGACAGGATGGAAGATGAAGAGATAGGCTTCGGGATCAAGAGCATAAAGCTCACAAAGGTCGTGCCTGACGAGGGCGGAAAGCAGGAAGAGTTCGAAGCCAAGCTCTTGGGGATAGAAGGCGTCAGGGACATAGAGCTGATTCTGGCCACCAGGAGCCTGTAAGCGATTTCTAGCTATCGGAACCCTTAAAAAACCTAGTTGGACATAGGTGTTATGGACGAGAAAGGGAAGCTGTCTAAACATGACGCCATGATGTTCTTCAACAGGGCGTGGGAACTAATGGCAGGCACCCCTGACATAGAATTTCTGGAGTTGATGTCATACGCTGAGGAGCATGGGGTAGACCTTGACGAGGCTATGGGATACGTCGCTGGGGCAGTTGAGAAAAGATATTACGCAGGCGGCCACACTGACTGTACAAGGAGGAATGTGCTGAGAATCTACAAATTTGGTGAGCCTCTTGAGCTAGATAGAGACCATATACACGGAATGGCTGTACTGCTTTCCATAGACCTTGGGCTTTTAGAGGATTACGGATAGATAGAAATCACTTCTTCTCTTCTTTTGGGGCTTCAGTTTTAGGCTCTTCTTTCTTCTCAGCTTGAGGCTTCGGCTCTTCCTTCGTGGCCTCTTTTGCAGCTTCCTTCTCAGGCTTCTCGTGCTTCTTGGCTATGTGCTTGGCCTCGGCTTCCTTCCACTTCTCCTTCTCCTTGTCAGCCTTCTCTGCCTCAGC
>DAOVIL010000135.1 GCA_030673725.1 Candidatus Aenigmatarchaeota archaeon
ACACCTGTTCCACACGATGGGTGCAGGAAGAAAGGCGGCAGGAGAGGCAGGAGGGTGTGATATGATAATAACTAGCACTGAAGCTGTTCCTGGTAAGAGGGTGTCTAAGATTCTAGGTGTAGTGAGGGGGAACACCATCAGGGCCAAGTGGTTCGGAAAGGACATTGTGTCAGGGCTGAGGCAAATCGTCGGCGGGGAGCGTAAGGAGTACACTGAGATGCTCACAGAGGCCCGGGAAGAGGCGATGAAGAGGATGATAAAGGAGGCCAAGAAGCTGGATGCGGATGCCGTTATGAACGTTAGGTTCACGACAAGCAGCGTCATGAGAAACGCTGCTGAGATACTGGCATACGGAACAGCTGTAAAGCTGGGGAAGTGATTACATGTCAAAGCATCGCAAACCAAAAGCCGGTTCAAGGGCATACTGGCCCAAGAAGAGGGCCAAGAGGATATATCCCAGGCTCAAGGCAATTGAAGGTGAAGCCCCCAAACCACTCGGTTTTGCAGCATACAAGGCTGGAATGACAGAGGTCAGCATAGTAAACACAAAAAAGGCGTCCCCTACAGAGGGGCAGGATATAGTGAAGGCTGTCACTGTGCTTGACTGCCCATCCCTGGCAGTATGCGGCATAAGGGCCTACAGGGAGACGACAGAAGGCATCAGGAACGTGGGGACAGTCTGGGCAGAGAAGCTCTCAAAGGACCTGGAGAGGAAGACCAGGACACCCAAGAAGAAGGGCAAGAAGCTGGAGGAGATGGAGAAGGAACTGGAGAACATCCATTACATAAGGATATTAGTTCACACAAGGCCAAGGGAGTCTGGCCTTAGGAAGAAGACCCCTGAGCTGTTCGAGGTGCCCCTAGGGGGGGACGTCAAGAAGCAGTTCGAGTTCGCAAAGGGAAAGCTTGGCGGTGAGCTGAAGGCTTCTGAGGTCTTTGAGGAAGGCGAGTGGATAGATGTCCAGGGAGTCACAAAAGGGAAGGGCTACCAGGGACCTGTCAAGAGGTTCGGCATAAAGATAAGGCCCAGGAAGCATGAGAAGAAGAGGCGTCATGTGGGATGCCTCGGTCCCAGGAACGTGGCCAGGGTCCTTCCAGGCAAGCTCGCCATGGCAGGCCAGCTGGGCTTCCAGAGCAGGACAGAATACAACAAGAGGATAGTCAGGCTTGGCACAGGAGGAGTATCCGCAAAGGGCGGGTTCGTCAATTACGGCGTCGTCCCGGGCGATTACATACTCATTGAAGGCTCCATCCCAGGGCCGAAGAAGAGGCTGGTCATGCTGAGGCCGGGGCTGAGGGCCAGGCAGAAGGACCAGATACAGCTGAAGGAAGTCTACCTGCAACAGCAGCAGTAAGCTATTTATTGGAACTCGAACCAGTACATGTCGACGAAGAATATGGCCACTGGTATGAAGATTATCAGGCCCACAATCAGGAATACCAGAAGGTCTGTGTTCGCTGTCTTCACCGCATAGAATACGCCGTAGAGGAGCAGCAGGAATATTATCACAGCAACTGCCAGGACGAATATCTTGCTCCTGAGGCTCTTGTACTTCTCGCCTATGTGCTCTTTCCTCTCCTTCCTGGTCCATTCCTTTACCATACAATTAATAATTGGCTTGGGGGGTTAATTACTTTTTGGATGCCATTTTGTCTTCTGCTTCAGCAGCAGGCTTCTTTGGAATGGTTTTTTTGGCAGCTGGTCTGGTTCCCTTTCTGGCTGGGGCCTTCTTTCCTGCCTTCCCTTTTGCGCCCTTCTTCGGAAGCTTGTTCACGAACCCGCAGTGGACACATAGCTTCCAGGGCCTCTTCCTGGGCGCCCTTACCAGAACAACAGAGAGCCCGCACTTCTTGCAGGTCTCTGATAGTATTGTAAGCTTCCCGAAATGGGGGAGCGAGAATGTCTCTGTGCACTTGGGGTATCCCATGCATCCGACGAAGCGCTTGCCTGCCCTGGAGTGCCTTATGACCAGGTCCTTCTTGCACTTCAGGCACATGCCGATGGTTGTCTCCTCCTTTATGACCTCCATCATGTTCT
>DAOVIL010000077.1 GCA_030673725.1 Candidatus Aenigmatarchaeota archaeon
AGCAGCTTCACGGGAAGCTCAGGGGGGTATTCGCCGCCCATATGCAAGGAGAACTGGAACTGCACAAACTGGACGACTGAATGCATCAATTTCGAGTACACAAGGACATGCTCTGATGATAACAGCTGCGGGACAGAGAAAACCAGGCCGGCAAAGGCCATAGCCTGCACACTGCCGTCTGAGGATGGGCCCGTCGCGCCGTCAACATTGTGCACGCCAGGCGACATGAAGTGCTCTGGCAGCAATCTGGTGGAGTGCGATGATGACGGCAGCGTCTGGAGGCTGGTCGTGGCATGCGAGTACGGGTGCGAGAATGCGGTATGCAAGGATGAGATGGTCGTGAGCCCATCAAGCGGCGAGGCAGGCCTTACAGGATTCTTAGTGGATCAGGGAGCCAATGTCGCGGCAGTGGCTGCAGGCAGCCTCCTGATCATAGGCGGGGCATACTACTACTTCAGAATCAGGCGCTTCAAAGTGCTTTGAGTCACAGCTTCAATACGAGTTCTTTCAGCCTTTCCCTGTACTGCCTGGCTATTTCCTGGAGCTTGTCCAGCTCTGCTCCTGAAGGCACAGGCTTCTCACGGTGCTCGACTGACTTGAATGCCTTCACTATCTCGCTGCACTGGTTGAGGTACTTCTTCTCCAGGAGGCCCTTGTCCACGAAGTACTTCTTGATGGACGGGGGGACCTGCTTGGGGACAGGTATGGGATGGCCGGCCGCAAGGATGGCTGCCTGGGAGGCCTCTATGATGGACATGTAGATGTTGTCCAGCACCCTCAGCTTCTCCCTGCTTATCTCCCTGAAGTGCTGGTTGATGGAATGGAACCTCCTCATGAGGGCCTCTTTCGTGCCGTGTATCATCCCTGTCTTCACCATCTTCTTTATGGGGTGCACGAAATGGCTGGGGTCGTAAAGCAGGCTGGCGTCCCTTATCATCTTGTATGTGCCTATATCCCCTTCCATCACGTTCCTGAAATAGTCTGACAGTTCAGCCAGCTCCAGCTTGACCGCTGAATCGTACTTGGCATTGAAGGTCTTCAGCAGTATCAGGCTGAACTTCTCTATATCCTCCTTTGTGGACTTGCTGACATCCAGGATCAGGACGCTTATCGTGTTCTCAGCGAACCAGATGCTCTTCACGTACTTCCTGTACTTGCCCAGCAGGCTTGTGCAGAAATTATTCAGGTGTTCCTCTTTCATTGCTTAATTATTGTCGCAGAAGTATAAAATTACTTTTTTCCCGTCTTCTTCTTCAGCTCTTCGAGTGCTCCTCTGCAAGCTGCTTGGCGTATTCGGCCGCTGCCCTGGCGACCTCCAGCAGCTCAGGGTCTATCCTCTCGGCCTTCATTATCATCTCAGCAAGCCTGGCCATCTTCTGCTCTATCATCTCGACCTTTGCGCCTGCTTTCTTGGCTGCGTCGTAATCAGTGAAGGCCTCCTTGAACTCTCCCTTCTTCTCTGATTCCTCTGCCTTTTCCACAAGCTCCTTTGGCTCTTCTGCCGGTTTTTCAGGGATATGCTCCCTCGCCTCGAGCAGCCTTGAGGAAATGGCTTCCTTCTCCGTGTCTGTGAGCCCTATGTTCTTCTCTTTCTCTGCTATCTTCTCCAATAGTTTCTCGTATGTCATTTCTTCCCCTTCTTCTTCAGCAGGGCCTCTTCCAGGGTGCTTATGAACCTTCCCACCTTCATGGCATAGTAGTCCAGGTTCTTTCCTGTGAACTCGGAAAGCGTGCCTCTCCTGACCTTCATGGCCAGGTCAGATATCTCTATATAGGCAGAGGGGTTTATCCCGCCCCCTGCCAGCTCCTTTGCTATCTTCTCAGGCCTGAATATCACCTTGTTCCTGAACATGAGGAACACCTGGGCAGCCTCTGTGGCAGCAAGGAAGAGCTCGTCCACTGTGGCCAGCATGTTCTCCCTGTTGTCCATAATGTACCGGTCTGTCCTTTCCATCAGGCGCTCTGCCCGTTCGTCCTTGTTGTGGATGAAGCCCTTCTCAAGGAGCCTGCTTATCAGGTTCACATAGCCTGTCTCATCGAATATCACCTTGGAGTCCTTGAATGATGTCATGACCCAGGGCTCGCCCTTCTGCATGAGCCCCCACCATTTGGTCAGGAGCTGGGGGGGCTGGAAATGGAGGTTTAGCTTCTTCTCCTTTGAGATTGCCTTTATCCTGGCCGCTGTGGCTTCTATCTCCCTCATCTTGTCCCTGGTGAGGCCTCCTGTGTCGTCCACCAGTATCATTATGTCTATGTCATTGGCTTTTGCCTTCTTGACAAAGGAGCCGAACAGCCATACAGCCATGATATAGGGCTCGTGCTCCTTAAGGGGCCTGCAGAACTCCTTTATCTTCGCAAACGTTTTTTCATCCATCAGATGCTTTCCTTTATCTTTTTCCTTACCTTCTCGAAGTCCTGGTTGAGGTCAATCTCGCTCAGCCGGAATATGGCATCCCTTTCATTGAAGGCTCTTCTCAGGCCATCTAAAAGGCTTTCCATGTTCTTCTTTGTCCTGCCTATCCCTTTCTCGTCGAATATCTTGCCGTCCCCTGACTTCTTGTAGCTGGACACGAGCTTCTCCATCTGCGCAGCCAGTTCTGTCAGGTTGGTTGAGCCGTCCACAAGCGTCAGGTCGTGCGCTATCACCAGCTCCCAGAACCTCTCAGGCAGGTCCTTCCAGTCTATGTGGCTGACCTTCACCTCGTCGTTCAGAATGTCTATCTCGTCCCTAAGCGGCACGAATATCCTGTCCAGGGTCTTGTCCTCCTGTATCTCGAACACGAACTGTATTACGTTGAAGATGGCCCCCTTGCTGTCCCTCAGGTTCTTCACCAGGAGCTCCTTCAGCTTCTCCTCTGTCCTGGCTGCGTCAGCCTTGTTCGAGTAGCTGTAGAAGGACAGGAGGTTCTCCAGCTCCTTTGCCTTGGATATGTGCTTGAGCCTGGCTAAATCGAAATTGGCCATAATGATATTTGTCAGAGCTTGTTAAAGAAGCTTAAACGAACATTATCATCGCGAACACGAGTGCGATGATTGAGACCAGTTTTATCAGGATGTTCAGTGAAGGCCCGGAAGTGTCCTTGAAGGGGTCTCCTACTGTGTCCCCGACTATTGCTGCCTTGTGTGCGTCGCTGCCCTTGCCTCCCAGATGTCCTTCCTCTATGTACTTCTTGGCGTTGTCCCAGGCACCGCCTGTATTGGCCATCATCAAAGCAAGCAGGAAGCCTGTAACCACAGCACCTGCAAGTAGCCCTCCCAGTGCTGCAGGCCCAAGGACCAGTCCCACTATGACCGGAGTGAGTATGGCAACAACTGCAGGCAGTATCATCTCCCTCAGGGCTGCTGAGGTGGATATCTCTATGCACTTGGCGTAGTCGGGCTTGCCCTTGCCCTTCATTATGCCTGGTATCTCCTTGAACTGCCTTCTGATCTCTGTGACCATCTTGAATGCAGTCTTTCCGACAGACCTCATGGTGAAGGCTGAGAACAGGAATGGAAGCAGTCCGCCTATGAAGAGGCCGACTATCACGAATGGGTCTATGATGTTTATCACTTCCAGGCCTACTATCTGGGCGTATGTAACGAAAAGCGCGAGGGCCGTCAGGCCCGCTGAGCCTATCGCGAAGCCCTTTCCGATTGCAGCTGTTGTGTTTCCTACAGCATCAAGGGCTTCTGCCCTCTTCCTTATCTCTCCGCCCATTTTGGCCATCTCAGCTATTCCAGCTGCGTTGTCTGCAACAGGGCCGTATGTGTCAGATGCCAGGGTCACACCAAGTGTACCAAGCATGCCGACTGCTGCGATTGCAATGCCGTAAAGGCCTGC
>DAOVIL010000085.1 GCA_030673725.1 Candidatus Aenigmatarchaeota archaeon
AACAGTAGTGTATGAATACACAAACAGACCTTAGTATTGGTATGAAGTGTAAAGGAGCCTGCACAGAGAATGTGGATGGAAAATGTCCAATGTCAGGAGCACTCATTAAAACGATTCATCCCTACAGCGGTCAATACAGTGGAGCTGGGAGCGATGAATACCAAATGGACCGTGCAATAAGCGACGGCACATCAACAGACGACATAGTTCTGACAAGAAGGCAGCAGTTTTATTTGAAAGAGCATGATACTGGAGAATTCGTAGACAGAGGTAGGATAGACAGCCTTTGGTCTGGCACAGATTTTATGGACATGGTCATAATTGACCGTGAATTGAAACACTCACCAGAAGAAAGATACAGTCATTGCACATTTAACATCATAATACATGCTGACGAACGTTCTGAGCTTCATGAGACAGTCCCTGCTGCAGTCGCTGAGGCTTACAGGAAAATAAGAAAAATCACAGAGCCACTGTGGGCTCCAGGAGAGTTGCAACCTTGGGGCACTCACGCCTGAAAGAGAACCCTCACCTTTTAAAAGAGCGCTCCGTATTCTTCAATATGACGTTCATATTCGACATCAATTTCATATTCAGGAAGGACAGGCTGAAAGACATTCCCGCAATCCTCAAATGGATAAGCGACCGCTCCCTTCCCCAGAAGGAGAGATGCAGGGTCAGGTTCACAGCCGAGACTGAGAGGAAGGGAAAAGACGTCTTCAGAAAGCCCAAGACACGCATATACAACAGAGCTTTCATAGGGAAATACAACTTCAGGACCTGGCCCAGGTCCGCAAGGCTCGAGTTCTCCCTCAATCCCTTTGGCATATCCTTCCCGAAGGACAATGAGTTCGAGCTGTACCTCCTCTTCAGGAGGACAAAGGGCCTGGAGAAGTCAATGGAAACGCACCTGAAGGCCTCCAGGGCCAGGATGAAGTGCGGGAAGGCTTGCCTTGGCCCGTTCTACCTTGAGCTCCTGGACAACGGCTGGTTCGCCCAGATGGGCCCCAGGGACAGCAGCCTGTACGGCGACCACAGGAACTTCACAGTGAGGCTGAACACCACGACTGATATCTCCCCCATGTTCAGGGAGAGGAACAAGGCCCTAATAGCCTTTCTGGAAGCATTCTGCAGGAAGTTCAGGCCCGGAAGGGGCTTCTTCACAGTCAACTACAAGCTGGAGCGAGACTGCGTCTTCTGGCCCCCTGTAAAATAATGTCCGCTCAGGACCCTCACTTTCTATTCAGCACATGCCTTCAAACTCTTCCAGGAGCGCATTGAATTGGCTCTGTATGCCAGTCACAGTGTCATCGTTGGTGTTTGAGGCCAATATTGCATCAGTGTAGGTAGTCACGTCACAATTTGCCAGGCCTTGCGCCGCTTCCAATGCCCTGTCACTGACATCCTTGTAGGGGCCGGAGATCCAGCTCTCGTGGTCATCCCGCACCTTCCTGAATTCAGCGACGTTGGAGCAGTCTATCGTGATGTAAATCTCCTCCAGGTCCAGCCACTCATCGAATATACTGCTCTCCCTGTCCATCTCGATGTTGTATGCAGATTCCGCATCGTAGTATCTGTCCATAAGCTCTTCAGGGCAGGCTGCAGCGCCCGGCCCGTACATGGACCCCACGAAGAGCATGACGCCTGCCAGGACTATGACGAAGAATGCCATCATCACGACTAATGAGAAGAAGAAGTACCATCCCACATTGCTCTGAAGGTTCTTGTCTTTGCTGTAGGTGCCATAGTAGGTTATCAGTGCACCGATGAGGCTGAACCAGCTCACCAGAAGGAAGTACCTGTATTCGTTCCCTGAAAGCGGGCCCTTTATGAGCACCACGCAGATGATTATCCCCAAGATGACAGTGAACGGGTAACTGATATACGGCAGCCCCATGATCGGGAAGAGGATATCTAATATCAAAAAGAGGAGCAGGGGATTGAAGATGCTGTTCACCATGCAGAATGCTGCCAGGTTATGGTCCTCATCTTTTTTTGCAAGGAACGCTATTATGCCCCCCAGGATGGGTATCAGGAACGAGAGGAGTATCCAGTGCCAGACCCTCTTCTTGACAGGCTTTGGCGGAGGTAGCGGCGGAGGCGGGGCCACCTGCCTTGGTGCAGGCCTCCTGGCTGGTCTTCTGTAGGGATACTGGCGTGCTCTGGGCCGCCCTACCGGAGCAGCCCTCCTGGGAGCAACAGTTCTCCTTGGTACAGGCCTTCTGGCAGGCCTTCTCCTTGGAGGATACTCATTCTCCTCTGCCATGTTTAATAATTGTCAACAACTGCTTAAATGTCCGCTTAGAACCCCTCACCTTCTTAAAACTTTCCCCTGATATCATACTATGGACGAAACAACCAAACCCCCCGGAGAAGGACCTGCAAAGTACACCTATATCGGCGAGGACCCCAATTATTTCAGCCAAGGCTTCATAAACTGCAGTAGAAAATGCAGGCTGGTAGGGGAAGACAGGTGCCCTGTGATAAGGGAGCTGGACCATGAGTTTTTCGAGGTCAGTGGCGGCACATTCTACGGCAGCGGGCCGATAGAGGGCCCTGTAAGGTCCCACACCAGGTTCTATGACATGGGGAAGGGCATTCTGGTTGAGACCAGGGTCACAAGCAAGGACAGGGACTGCACGTTCGAGGCCAGGGTGCACGGTCCGGGCAACACCAGAGGTGTGCTGATAGTGGCTGACAAGCCAGTCATAGATATAGCAAGCGACGCGATAAACAGGGGCATCAATGAAATGGTGGACCCTCCTGAAGAAAGGCCTACTGAAGAGAAGTCCGCTTAGGACCCTCACTTCTCAGAGGGTATTTCTCAGGGCTTCAGCCACTTTCCGTATGCCAAAATCAACGGAATTCTCGAAGTCTCCAGCATACACTGTATTGAAGGCCTCGAACCCTGGAGTAGGGTTCATCTCAAGGAAATATCGGTTCCCTTCGCTGTCAGTTATCCAGTCCTGGCCTCCATAGGCTATTCCGTGCTCCCCGAGGACACGAGCCGCCTCTACTGCCCTCTCCTCCAGGTCTTCAGGAAGCTTCGGGTTGAGAGGGTCAATGCCATGCGCTTCCAGGATTGAAGGGATGTCCATGTACTTTGGGTTGCTTATTTCATTCCACTCATCCAGGGTCATTGGAGCCCCAGCCAAGGCTATCTGCCTTCCGCCCTGGCTTGAATTTGAGACAGGTTTATACAACCACATGTAGCGTTTTCCAAGGCCAAACTCAAGGGAAGGTGTTTGGCCCCACTTTTTGGTGCAAATTTCTTCCCACATCCTCTTATCTTTCGTTCTCGGTGACACAGACAGCACAGCGCAAAGAACGCTGCCGTCCTTCACTGTGAATACCCTGAAATGGGAATCATGATCTCCTGGGGATTCTATATGTTCCTGCACGACATACTCGCCCTTTTTGGGGATCTCCTTCTTAAGTGACCTGGAATATCCGCCAGAACTTGAATGGAAAATATCAA
>DAOVIL010000018.1 GCA_030673725.1 Candidatus Aenigmatarchaeota archaeon
ACCCCCTAGAACTGAAAGGATTAAGCGAAATGGACCAAGGTGAGAGGGATGCTGTCTACAGTGCTCTTGGAAAACCAGCAAGTGAATGCGAAAGATATCTCTGTGTCATACGTGATGGAATTCCTGTGGGAGTATTAGATCCTGAAAACAAAAGGTTCAGTTTCTATGCTGATGAAGACAAGGACAGGGTATTATCCCAGCTTCAGAGAGGTCTCAGGAGCAATAGGTACGGTGACTTATGACTGAGAAGCTGCTTCGTCTGGAGAAGGAAATCAGGAGCCTGGACGGCTGCTTCATGACCATAAACACGCATAACTGCAAGGATTTCCTCAAGTAAGCCTTTTTCTTAAGAGCATCCAATAATTACTTATGCTAGAGATAGTTTTTCTGGGAACAGGCTCAGGAGTGCCCACGAAGGGAAGGCACCCCCCCGCCATATGGATGAGGTATGAGGGAGACTGCATGCTATTCGACTGCGGGGAAGGCACCCAGAGGCAGCTCATGAAGACCAAGCTCAGCTTCATGAAGCTCAAGCACATCTTCATAACACACTGGCACGCAGACCACTGGCTCGGCCTGATAGGCCTCATGATGACTATGGGGCTGGAGGGAAGGACAGAACCCCTCTACATACATGCTCCAGAGGCTGAGCGTTTCGTATCAGACATACTTGACCTGGGTTACTGGGGCCCGAGGTTCAGGGTCATACCCAAGGATGTGCCGTATGACGGGAAGGAAGTCATCACAATACTGAAGGCAAAGGAATATGAGATACTCTCCATACCTGTCAGGCACAGCGTGCCTGCTGTGTGTTATGCCTTCAAGGAGAAGGACGCGATAAACGTTGACATGAAGAAGGCCGAGACAGTGTACGGGCTCAAGCAGAGCCCGGTAGTGGGCAAGCTGAAGAAGGAAGGCAAGGTGACCTACAAGGGCAAGGCAATCAAGCTGGAAGATATTGCTATAGTGAAGAAGGGAGTGAAGGCAGTGTACTCCGGGGACACCAAACCCTGCAGGAACATGGAGATTATATCAGAGGGAGCTAATTTGCTGATACATGAGGCGACATTCGAGGAGGAGAAGGAATCCAGGATGCATGCCGGCGCAAAGGAGGCAGGCCAGCTCGCCAAGAAAGCGAATGTGGGGGAGCTCATACTCACCCATTTCTCGAGAAGGTATGTGGACGTCAGCCCGCTGGTGAAGGAAGCCAAGAAACATTTCCCAAAGACCATGGCAGCCAGGGACTACATGAAGGTAACGCTTAAAAGGAAGGAAAAATAAAAGCAAAGCCTTTTTATTCAAGGGGTGATAGTGATAGTATGGGTCAATACAAATACGTCACTAACAGGACAATCCCCAACAAGGCAGGGGAAGAGAGCAAGGGTTTCGTCAGGGCCAGGGTACCGAATGATTCAGACACCGCAGAGGTCGCCTACAAGTGCCCGGAGTGTGAGCACCAGGAGAGCACGAAGGTCCCTTTCACAAGGCCGTTCAACATCAGATGCTCCAAGTGCGGCACTCTTATGAAGCTGCCGAAACTGAAGGGCAAGAAGAAGTAGGCACTTCCAACTATTTTATAGCCCGGAAGACAAATTATTAACATGCCGAAGTACTTTTACGAGTCGCTCTCCATAATGGTAGGGATAATGATACTCCTGTTAGGCCAGGTGTACGTCGCATCCATGCTGCCGCTTCTTGTTCCCATCATCAATGTCATAGGCGGCCTGATAGCTGTGCTCCCGCCGTCACTCATATTCTACAGCAAGTACAGGGCAAAAAGGGATATGGAGTCCCAGTTCCTGGTGTTCATAAGGGAGCTGACAGACTCCATAAACACCGGGATGACCCTTCCGGTCGCCCTGGAATACTGCGCCAAGAGGAAATACCTTTCGCTCTCCAAATACGTGAACGACATGGCGTCCCAGGTCAACTGGGGCATCCCCTTCGAGACAGCACTGAAGACATTTGCCAAGAGGGTGGACATCCCGACAGTGAGCAGGGCCGTCACCACTATAATAGAGACATACAAGGTGGGCGGGAAGATATCAGACACCCTGAATGCAGTCGGGCAGTCCCTGGTGGCCATAGACAAGATAAAGCAGGAGAGGACAGCCTCTGTGCACGCACAGATAGTCACTTCCTACCTGATATTCTTCGTGTTCATATTCATCCTGATAGTCCTGCAGACCTTCCTGATACCTGCGCTTGTGCAGCCCTCACAGACCGGCACTGATACCTTCCCGGGAGGGACGCCCATGGCGACAGAATCCTATACTGCAAGCTTCATCAACTTCATAATAATACAGGGCTTCTTTGCCGGGCTTGTGACAGGCAAGATGGCGGAGGGTTCAGTCGTGGCCGGCATAAAGCACAGCATTCTGCTCATTGCGGTCGGTTACACAATATTCTCTTTTACATCGCAATTCCCGATGAGGATTTTCTAATTTATAAGGCGTTCTGGACAATAATATAATTGGGTAGGTTATGGCTAGGAAAGGTGTTTCGCCTGTTGTCGCTGTAGTTCTTTTGATTGCTGTGGCCATAGCCATAGGCATACTGGTCACGACATGGATAACGCACTGGACTTCCACCCAGATAAGCTCACAGCCCATAACATGCGCCATCAATACGAACTACATAATAGAGTCAGTGGAATACAACAAGACAGGCGGGGATATCCTGCTGATAAAGGTCACGAACAAGGGCGCTGAGAACCTTTACGGCTTCAGCACTGTGATGGACAACGGTACGTATATACTTGACGTCAATTCGACAAGCTGGAGAATCGACCATGGAGGGATATCCAAGACATACCCCCTCAGGAGGGAGAAATCCACGTACGTCACAGTTAACCTGACCATTAATTATACAGGGCTTGGTGAGTCGCTGACAGACGTCAGGGTATTGAACTCAGCCTGCAATGCTGTGTCTGCCAAGACCACATTCATTACCCAGTATTAGGAGAGACATGACAAAAAAGGGCATATCACCATTGGTTGCAGTGATAATGTTGATAGCCTTCACTCTGATTATCGCAGGGATACTTGCCGGCTGGGCGACCAGGTTCGCCGAGACTCAGAGCGAAACCCTCACAGTCTGTCTCAATTCCAAGGTACTTCTGTCAAGGGGCACATACAACCCCTCTACAGAGACGCTTAACATCTTTGTAGTCAACATGGGGAAGACCGACCTGGTTCTGACGGCTACCCTGACATATAGGAATGAGACCAGACACCTTGGTGGAATCGTATTAATGAAAGAGGCATTCGAACTAAGCGTAGAAGAGGGCGTTGGAATGTTCACAATTGATGACGTCACGGATGACCTGCAGAAGATAGAAATCAAGTCAGATATCTGTCCAGGGACAACCGACAGGCTCTTGGATTTTGAGATAGCCGGCCTGAGAGGCTAACCAGTTTTTATAACAACCTAAACCAATTCTGTCATATGTACAAGCAGGTAATAGTCATAAGGCGCAACCTCAGGCTCAGCAAGGGCAAGCTGGCGGCCCAGGTGGCCCATGCCTCCCTGGAGGCATACAGGAGGGCAGACCCCCGCATAGTTGAGGAGTGGGAGTCAGAAGGCTCAAAAAAGGTGGTGCTGAGGGTAGAGAACACGAGGGAGATGCTGGACATCAGGAGGAAGGCGAAGGCAGACAAGCTGCCCGCTGCCCTTATAAGGGACGCTGGACATACAGAGATACCTGCCGGGACCATCACAGCGCTGGGAATAGGCCCTGAAAAGGAGACCAAAATCAATAAAATAACAGGAAAGCTAAAGATGTTATAGGAGGAAACATGACGAATGAACAGGACATGCAGCAGAAGGTGATATTGTTCCAGCTCCTGCACAAGCATATGGAGGATCTCAAGCAGCAGGCAGCCCTTCTTGAGCAGAGATTCATGGAGTTCGGGGTGACCAAACATGCCCTTGGGGATTTCAAGGACAAAAGGGACAAGGAGATGCTGGTCCCACTGGGAAGCGGATGCTATGTTTTTGGGAAGGCACCAGGCTCAACAGACCTGCTGGTCAATATAGGGGCCAACATCATGATAAAGAAGCCCATAGGGGAGACGACCGAACTGCTGGATGATAGGACAAAGGAGATACAGGGTATCTCAAAGAACCTGGAAGAGCAGATGACGAACGTGATGGGCCAGATTGGCACTCTGACAGCAGAACTGGAAAAGATGCAGAAGTGATCACTTGTCTTTAAGTTCTATATCTATCTTGATGCCTTCAGGGATAGGTATCCTCACCACCTGCCTGAGGGCACGCTCGTTGGCGCCGATGTCTATTATTCTCCTGTGAATCCTCATCTCCCACCTGTCCCAGGTGGCGTTCCCGTGACCTGTGCCGTCCCCGCAGGGGGTCTTGAGGGTCATGATCTTCAGCTTCTTTGTCGGGATAGGGACTGGTCCCCTGACCGTGCTGCCGTACTTCTTGGCTATCTCCCTTATCT
This sequence comes from Candidatus Aenigmatarchaeota archaeon, assembly GCA_030673725.1. Classification (GTDB taxonomy): domain Archaea; phylum Aenigmatarchaeota; class Aenigmatarchaeia; order QMZP01; family QMZP01; genus DAOVIL01. Next base: position 4,463 of record DAOVIL010000018.1, read on the forward strand.
GGTCGCATATCTGCAGCACTTCCCTATAGTTCCTTCCAGCCAGCTTTATCCTTGCGAATTCCATAACTCACCTCTTGCTCCTCTGCTTGTATCTCCTCGGCCCCCAGCTTGAGTGTGGGGGCTTGTGGGGCTCTGTCCTCCTGGGGTCATACACCAGGAGGTTCCTGTCATACTCCATGAAGAGCGCCTTGGTGTCCTTTCCCAGGAGCTGTACCAGGCCCTTTGCTATGGCCTGCCGGACAGCTTCAGCCTGGCCCATCATGCCGCCACCCTTCACATTGACGTTGATGTTGTACTTCTTCCAGGCATCGCCTATCAGTATTAGGGGCTCCTGCATCTTAAGCCTGATTATCTCATTCTGTATAAGGGACATGGGCTTTTTATTTACCTTCACCACGCCCTTCCCTGCCTTGAAGCTGGCCCTGGCTACTGCTTTCTTCCTTTTCCCTGTCGTGAAGAGGGTCTTGTCCTTTCCGGTTTTCTTGCTTACCATCTGACCTTGGCTCCTAGTTTGCCGGCAAGCTTGCCGAGCTCCACATATTTGCACTTGAGCTTGTTTTCAGCCGCCCCGATGCGCACGGGCTTCTTGTCCTTCAGGCTGTCTGGTATAGATATGTATACCTTGAGCTTCTTTAAAGCGTTCCTTCCCTTCGTGTTCTTGGGAAGCATGCCCCTGACGACCCTCTTTATTATCTGGTCAGGCCCCCTCGGGTAGAACGGGCCATGGTACGGGTCCCCCCTCCTGACCTTCTCGCTCAGGATATTCTCTACATGCTTGGGATTCCCGCTTATGACAGCCTTTTCCGCGTTTATGACCTTGATGGTCTTGCCTTTTATCAGCTCCTTGCTCACAGAGCTGGCAAGCCGGCCCAGGATGCAGTTTGAAGCGTCTATTACCATTTCCATATTATCCCATTATCCTTACCTTTGACCCCTTGGGGTTCTTCTCGAGCATTTCCCCTATACCCAGGCATTTTCCTCCTGCAGCCTCTATCTTCTCCTTTGCTGAGGGGGTGAACTTGAGCGCAGCTATTGTGAGTGACTTCTTTATGTCGCCTGAGCCCAGCACTATCCCAGGGACCACTATGGCCTCCTTGTCCTTTGCGTTCTTCTCCAGCCTGTACAGGCTCAGCTTATAGCCCTTCCTGCTTGGCCTGTTCAGTCCCTTGGCCACAGCCCTCCAGATGGGGGCCTTCTTCTCTGTGCCCGCTTTGTCAAGCCTCTCTATGAGGGCCTTCAGCGGGGGGTTCTTTTCCCTGATTTTCATACGACTACTTTGCATCTTTCATTTAAATGTCTTTGTTCGATGCGGGGGGCCGGATTCGAACCGACGAAGGCACTAAGCCACACGATTTCTCACAGGCTCTCGCCTCGAAACTCAAGTCCTAGCTTGAGTCGTGCCCCTTTGGCCGCTCGGGAACCCCCGCCTGAATAGTATATCTTTAAAGTAGTTTAATAAAAGCCTTGTTTTAGCCATAGATTGAACTTATTGACGTGCCTCTGATTTTTTGGATGAACTTCTTTGAAAAATCTTCTGATATTTCCCTTTCCGGTAATCCTTATTTTATGTTCAGTGTACCTGCCCCGTTTGGATATTCTCTTTTTAACAAACCTAAAATTAAATCCCAGATCTCTGAACATCTTATATACGGATTTCATCAGGTCTGGGGATACGCTGCATAATTCTATTATTGGAACGTGCCTGTGATTCTTTTGCCACTTGCTTGCATTACTATTATAGCTCTTTTGGAAATAGATGGTACCATCTGTATCAAACAGGCCTCTTAAGAAGGGCACATGGAATTTTTTATCATTTAGAACAGATGTGGGAACAGTGACGATAGAAGATTTGTGGCCAAGTGGCATACCCATTTTGTGAAATTCTTCGATAATCTTAGGTTTGCAGACCATAACGCCGTATGTCTTCCAATAGTGGAAGTGCCTGGGTCTAACCTCTATTCCAAAAACCTGTTTAAATAATCCTTTGATTCTTTCATAATATTCCTTTTCGTCTAGGGGATTACCTGATATTACCAACATTTTACTATTGTTCCCTTGGCTGGTCCATCCGTCCCCAACAAAGGCCCCCAGTAACTCAGAGAATTCGTCTGTCATCTCCATAATTACCACTTAAAGACTGGCAATAAAACCCTATGCATAGTGGCATTCCGCTATGCCGATAAGAACGTGTTTTATTGTAACCATATCATATACCACATGAATAACAGACAGAAATCGTGTAAATACTGAATAATAACCACTTATTAACCAATTAGCACTAAAATTGATACAAGAATTGATACAATACACGTAGTATAATATAATGTACAATTAAGAAGTATATATTGAAAACTATATTTTATACAAGATATAGATATATATAGTATACCACATAGTAATAAATAATAGATGCTCAGCAGTGTAAGTAAAATTGAACACAGGATTCTCGATATTCTCAAGGACAGGCCCATTTCTGTATCAGAGCTTGCACGCAAGCTGAAGATGAGGCGCGATTTCTTGGCAGGCTACCTGGAGTCCATGAGGGAGAGGGGCAAGCTCAGGCTCATCCAGGTTGGAAGGGCCAATGTATATCAAATAGTGGAGGGTGAGAGGAGATGAGGACATCATTCAAGGCACTGGTCATCCTGGTGGTCTTCATAGTCGCATCCTTCGGCATGTACATTTACATGGCGAGCGCCGCCCAACAGGCCCTGAGGGGATGGGTGACCAATGTGGAGGGAACCCAATTCCTGGTAGGCGTGAACGTGAGCGTCTGGAACACCACAGACGACCTGTTGGGGTCAAACCTGACAGACTCCAATGGGATGTATTACTTTGGTGCCATAGAGGACTCAACGCCGGTCTATCTCAACTTCACCCTCAGCGGAAAGATGCCCAGATTGAATCGGAGCTATGCCTGGCCAAGTCCACCGTACGTCTTCAACATGACAATGTACACCCAGTACAAGGGAAGTTACAATGTGACGGTAATGGACTGGACGAACAGGAGGCCGATACCGAACGCAAGTGTCAATATCACCTGGGCGAGCACCAGCTATACGAGGACCACTGATTCCAGCGGCCAGGTGATACTTGAAGTGCCTGCCAACAGCAGCATATACCCGCAGGGAGTGTCCCACAACTTCATAGTCTCTGCCACTGGCTATGCCACCAACACCTCAGTCACCCAGCAGTCCATTGTAGAGGACACGAACATGAACCTGACGATAACCCTTAAGGGCTCCTGCTATTTGATAGGCTATGTAATAGACAACGGCAGGAGCGCCCCCAACAATGTTTCAGGGGCATTTATACAGCTTAGGAGCCCTGACAACTCAAGCCTGATCAACTGGAGCAACATGTACTTCTACAATACCACCACTGATGCAAACGGCTACTATTCCATAAACTTCCCGGACGACGCCAGCCTGACAGA
>DAOVIL010000035.1 GCA_030673725.1 Candidatus Aenigmatarchaeota archaeon
AAACCTATATGCTACCTGGATAAGCCAAATACCGTGTTATGGATTGTAAAATGGAATGGTAAAGACATCATTTTTCATGAAGTGTCTAGAGGGAAAAACTGGGACAGTTTCCTGGAATTCCACAAAAAAGAGCATGTTAGGTTTCTAAGAAACGCTATAAGGATAGCGAAACGCTGATTTTTCGGACATTTATATCCTTGCGGCCCCAATAGTAGATATGAGGCTGAGATGCTATGGCGAGTGCAAGCATGCTGATGACAGCGTGGAGGCTGTATCCATGGCTGCCATCAGAGAGGGGATATACTGCAAGGAGAACATGGGACACGTCTCTTTCGGCTCTGACTGCAGGTGCCCCTGGGACAATGGCCCGAAGCGCACCCTGAAGGAGGGCGAGACTGCCAGGGCCTGCACAACAGACTGTGAGTACACAGACCAGGAGAAAGGAGTCTACACCCCTGACTGGGACGAGGGCAGGAAGCACGTCCGCTGCAACAGGTTGGGCAGGGGATTCAGGATAGACGACAAGTGCTGGCTCAACCTGCCGGCTGCAGGGGAGGAAGCATAATGTCCGAAAGCAACACTCACGATGACGTGCCTGAGATACACAGGCAGGAGCTCCTGGGCTATCTGGGAGAAGAGGCCGTCTACAGCGGCAAGAGGGGGGAGATAGGGCTGAGGCACGAGGGCAGCAATCTTCCGGTATTCCTCTCAGGGGGCCAGGCAAGCCCCTTCTTTCCCGGGGAGAGGATAGAACTGGGAGAGGAGCGCAGGCCCTATACCATAACGCTCAGGGAGCCGCCTCGTGTGCCTAAGGATTACCCGACTGAGGGGGATGCAGGAAGTCCAGCAGAGCCCGGGGATCGCCCCACAAAGGAGGTTGACCCAAAGAGCTGTCTGGAATCCTATCTCAGTGGGGGTATTAGAAAAAAGATAAACCTTCTCAGGCTGGGCAGAAAGCTCATGGAAGAGGAAAAGGAGGAGCAAAATGGCTCGTAAACTGCCCAGGGTCCTTACAGAGGCTGAGATAGTGGCTGTCCTGGCCGCTGCAGAAGGCCAGGAGAGGGACCTTATGCTCATGAAAACCATGTACTTCCTGGGTCTGCGCAATTCTGAGGCGCAGAAGCTGCTCATAGAGGACATAGACCCCATAAACAGGGTCATAAAGGTCGTGCAGAGCAAGCGTGAGAAGGACAGGCTGGTGCCCATGCCGCCCGGGTTCTCAGAGGAGCTGAAGGGATGGATAGCTGGGAGGCAGGAAGGCCCCCTCTTCTCTGGAAGGGACGGGAAGGGACAGCTGTCTGACAGGCACATCAGGAGGATAGTCAAGCACTACGCCGTCAAGGCAGGCGTCAGGAAGCCTGACGAGGTGCATCCCCATACCCTCAGGCACTCATATGCCACCCATATGCAGGACCAGGGAGTGCCCCTGACCGTGATACAGAACCTGCTTGGACATGAGAGGATAGAAACCACCACAATATACCTGCACCTGGGCATAGGCAGGATGAAGGAATGGGTGGACAAGGTGTTCGGATAAGTCCGAAACCAACTCTCACTTCTTGATTTAAATCTAACAACGAATTATTCTAATGGTCAGGCCTACTATAAGGGATGAGAACCTAGAGAAAGCAGCCTTATGCGCAAAGAGTTGCAGGGAATACGCTGGATGCGAAAAATACGATGAGCTTCTTGAAAAGAGAACAATATGCGTAGATGTATGCCGGATTCATAGCCTATATAAAGCCTTTGACCTTAAGGTCGACTGATGTCCGTTTCTTGCCCTCACTCTCACCTTTGGGACAGAAAGTTTTTTTGTCATAACAACTACAATATCTATTTCCTGAGGTATATGCTATATTATATAACATAGAAAGGATGTCACAAGATATATCTGTAACGATATACCTATATTATTATAACTATTACATGATATATCTGTCAAAACATTTCTTCCACCGGAAGTGAGGGTTAATCCTCACAGGTGCCCCTAGGGGAGGGGTAGAGTGATGAGAGAGGTGAGGTGCAGCATGCTGATATTACAGTGTAATATATCCCAATAAATTGTTTCGGGACCAATATAACACAATGCCTGAAAAAACGCCCAGGAAGGAGGGAGACTTCAGGGACAAGCAGGACGTGGTAGAATACCTTAAGGCCCACCCGGAGATCGAGTTCGTCAGGATGGTATACCCTGACATACTGGGCTGCATGATGGACCAGTCGTTGCCTGTAAGCGAGGTTCTGGACAGTGACAATTTTCTGGAGAATGGCGCAGGCATAGACGGCAGCTCTGTGAAAGGCCTGAGGGAGGAGGGGGTCAATGAGAGCGACCTGCTCTTCATGCCTGACATCAGGACATTCCTGCCCCTCCCGTGGGTCTACAGGAGCGAGACAGAAGTCTTCATGCCTGAAGATAACAAGCCTGGTTTTCCCACCTGGAGGGAGGCCATCTTCTTCGGCCACATCCTGAATCCGGAGGGGAAGAACTTCGCCGGAGATACAAGGTATGCCCTGGAGAGCTTCATTGAGAAGTCAAAAGCTGACCTGTTCACTGACTTCAGGATAGGGCCTGAGTTCGAGTTTTACCTTTTCCCCGGCAAGAATGACCCTTCCCCTACAGACCATGGGCAGTACCACACAGGCGGGAGTTTCGGAGAGGTCAGAAAGGAGGTGCAACTGCTCTTCTCTGAACTGGGATGGGAATGCGACCACCATGAAGTGGGCCCCGGCCAGCACGAGCTTGACCTGAAGCATGACAGCGCCCTTAAGATGGCAGACAAGATAATGATAGCCAAATATGCGCTCAAGAGGGTAGCCAGGGCCTATAAGATAGATGAGACCCATAGGCTCCATGCATCCTTCATGCCCAAGCCTATGAATGGCAAGCCAGGAAGCGGCATGCATGTCCATCAGTCGCTCTGGAAGGACGGTGAGAACCTGTTCTTTGATGAGGCTGACGAGTTCGGGTTGTCAGAATTTGCCAGGAAATATATAGCAGGCCTCATGCTATACGAGCCGGGGCTCTCGCTTGCCATGAACCAGTGGATCAACTCCTACAAGCGCCTGGTGCCGAACCATGAGGCCCCCACCCGGGTCACATGGGGAGTAGAGAACCGCTCTGCCTATGTCCGGGTGCCTAAGAACGGAAAGAAGAATCCCAAGGCAGCCAGGGCAGAGCTAAGGGTCATTGACCCTGCCTGCAACCCTTATATGGCAATCTTAGCCTCGCTTGCTTCAGGCCTGAAAGGCTACACGGTTAATGCTAAAGTCCCCAATCCTGTGAAAGAGAACGTCTGGAAGATGAAGCCTGATGACGACAGGCTGGTGTATGAGAGGGATGGCACGTCAAGGACATTCCTGAGGGACCTCCCGGCCAACCTGGGAGAGGCCATGGAGCGCTTCAGGGAGTCAGAGCTGGCAGTGCCTGTCTTTGGGGAGCATATTGTTAACGAGCTGCTCAGGAACAAGGTCCGTGACTGGGAGAGGTACAATGCATGGGTCACTGATTACGAGATAAACAACTACCTCCCCAAGCTCTGAACCGCCACCTGCCCTATTTTTAAGGCTTTCGGCCAACTATAGAGATACTGGTAGGTGTGGGGGTCTTAATGACCGGTGAGTGGGAAATGAATGCAGGAAAAGACCTCCAGTAAAAGAGAACTCTTCAGGACCGATGTAATAACCAAGGAGGAATTCGCAAAACTGGTAGTCGGCGGAGAGATGAAGAAGTTCTCAGACGAATGGATGCTGAATGCATCCCTCCTGAGAAAGGCAGGAGTCTACACTGAGATAGCTGATTTTATAGGGCATACCGAAGGAGAGGCTGCAGTCGAGCTTGGCTGCGGCAGCGGGGAGCTGATGGAGGCCATGAGGCCCTGGAACCCTGACATAGCCCTCATCGGGATGGACATGAACCCCCATCTCCTGGAGGCTGCTGAAGGGAAATTCTCAAATGAGGAGAGCGTCAGGAGGTTTGTCAATTTCGCGTTCGATGAGAAGCCTGGTGTCGGCATAAGGATGAACCCCAATTACAGCGGTTTCATGCTGGAAGGGGGCGCTGTCAGCCTGATACTGGACGACATCAGGTACATGAACTCCATCAGGACGGCCCTGAAGGAATCCAGGATGGTCCCCACCCTTTTCACCATGGTCTTCCCAAGTCTCTCCAACCACCTGGAGCTTGAGCATGAGCAGTATGACGTCCATGATCCCATGACAGAGAGTAAGGCCATAGATACCATGTATATCTCTGCCATGAAGAAGGCATCTGATATGATGCCTTCAGGCGGAAAGCTGGTGTTAGGGGAAGCTCTCTCTGCAGGAAGCGACAATATAGTAAGGGTGTTCGAGAGGATGAACGAGAGCTTCTGCGGCGGCTGCTACAGGGTGGAGGACACAAGGGACCTGAGCAGGGACAGGATAAGGGGTTACCAGGAACTCTATGCCAAAAGTGAAAATGATTTCAGCAGGGTGAAGCCCTCTTTCAATGAGGGCGAATATTTTGTTCTTGTGAAGCTGGAGAGGAAGTGACATGGTATACATTCTCCCTGAGGATGGGGAGAGATTGATGGAGATGAGAAGCAGCAACAGGAGGACGTATGTCAGGTACCAGATGCTGATATGGGACATCTCCCAGGCCCTGAAAAGGGAGGAGATAGACGATTATTTTGTTGAGGATATGAAGGAGCTCAAGAAGATAGAAGGCAATTGGCTGAGCAAGAGGTACTTCACAAACGAGTTCTACAAAAAGGTAAAGGTCATGCTAAGAAGAGATAGGGACAAGTAGGGTCAGACGCCATCCAGTTTCCTGTCAGGCCGAAAGCGTTCAGCCTGCAGCCCCCGCATATGTCCTTCTGCGCGCATTTCCTGCACCTTCCCTTGAGCTTCCTCTTGTCCCTCAGTGTCTTGAATACCCTGTGGTTTATCCAGATGTCCTTCAGGTCCTGCACCAGCAGGCTTCCCAGCTTCACGTCAGTCGCGCACGCGCATGGAAGGACGAACCCGTCTGAGGAGAGGCCGCAGTAGTTTATGCCTGCTGAGCAGCCGCCGAACCTCCCTGAAAGCTTGTTGACCATCTTTGCCACGTCTGTCCCGAAGTTCTCTGTATGCCTCCTCTCATATCCAGAGAGTATCTCTCCCACAGGTATTATGTCGCCTCCTGTCAACTCATAGCAGGTCCTGGCGTAATAGGTCATCCCCCTGGCATAGCACTGCATGCCGCCGTCCTTTACGCTTTTCTGGAGCTTCCTGGCCAGCATCTCCAGCGCGTCCCTCATCTGCCTGGGACTCACGTCCTTATGCTGTATGTTTTTGCCCCTTCCTGCAGGAAGTATCCTGGACAGGTAGAACCTTGTGGCCCCCAGCTTCTCTGCCAGCTCCATTATCCGGGGCAGCTCCCTGAAGGTCTTCTGTGTAAGGGTGGTGTTCACTATCACCTCATCGAAATCCTTGTTCCTGGTGCAGTTCCTTATCCCCCTGACAGCCTTGTCGAATGCCCCTTTCACGCCCCTGAACGCATCATGAGTCTTTGCCGTAGAGCCGTCCAGGCCTATCTCTACGCGCCTTATGCCGGCCTCTGTTATGTGGCTTGACATCTCCTTAGTGATGAGCGTGCCATTGGAAGCCAGGGTGCAGTATATGCCCTTTCTGGCGGCATGCTTGGCTATCGCCAGCAGGTCCTTCCTCATGAGGGGTTCGCCTCCAGAGAAGCCTATCGCCACAATCCCTGCGTCAGCGAGCTTGTCCACCACCTGGAAGGACTGTGTGGTGGTAAGGTCCCTGGTATTCTGGCCTGTGTCCCCGTAGCAGTGCTTGCAGTCCAGGTTGCACTTGCCCGTGAAGTTCCACACCACGACTGCAGGTATGCCTGTGGGCTGGGGCTTGTTTATCCCGAACTGCTTTATCCCCTTCAGTACAGCTATTATCGTCCTTCTGTAAAGGGGATCAGCCGCCATCTTCCTGACGTTCTCCGGCGAGACGCCCTGCCTGGCAAAGAAGAACTTGACGAACTTCTCGAGCACATTTGCGTTCGCCTTGCAGTGCATGCACTCCCCGTTGTTCTTCCCTGTCGCCAGCTTGTCCAGCACATTCTCTATCCTGGGCCTCTTGCATACAGGGCACACCCTCAGCATGCCCCAGGCCGCGAACTCCGGGAAGCCCCTCAAAAGCGAACGCTGGCCGAACATTTTCCTTGGCATAATCTCTAAGATTAGCTTCAAGGATATTAATAATCCAAACCTGGTGCATCGTCGATAGAAGAGGCCTAGATGTGGGTGCCAGAAATTTCCTGTTTGAAGCTGGCGGGCCTGTGGAAGAAGATGTATCACT
>DAOVIL010000046.1 GCA_030673725.1 Candidatus Aenigmatarchaeota archaeon
ACCGGTCAAGAAAGCCAAACCCAAGAAACCAGCAAAGAAAGCAGTCAAGAAACCTGCCAAAAAGCCAGTGAAAAAGGCGGCCAAGAAACAGGCAAAGCTGAAGCCAGCCAGGAAACCGGCGAAAGCTGCGCCAAAAGCAGTGAAAGCGGCAGCCAAGCCAGCAGTGCCCGAGAAGATTACTGTGAGCGTCAGGGCCAAGATGCCGTGCACAAAGGCAGCTGCGCTGGTGAACGATATACACAAGTACATAGTGCCGTCGACGCATCCGTACCCTCTTGTCATAAAGGGAGGCAATGGCTGCTATTTGCAGGACATCGACGGAAACTGGTTCCTGGATTTCTCATCCCAGGTAGCGTCAACACCTTTAGGCTGCGGCCACCCTGCAGTCAAGGAGGCTATAGCCAGAGTGATGGAACAGGGGATGCACAAGATAGCCGGCCAGGACTTCTACTGCGAGGAGCATTACGAGCTGGCCAGGAAGCTTGTGCAGATAACGCCCAAGCACCTGTCAAAGGTGTTCCTGAGCAACACAGGGGCTGAAGCAGTGGAGAATGCACTGAAGTTCGCGTACAGGAAGATGGGACCCTTATTGGGCATATCCTGCATAGGCGCATTCCATGGAAGGACGCTGGGGGCCCTGAGCTTCACGTACAGCAAGGACATCCAGAAGACCAACTACCCGCAGTTAAGGTACAGAAGGATACCGTTCTGCACCTCAGACACTGAGGCAGCTGTGCAAGACATCCACAGCGTGGTGGACAGGGACACGACTGCCTTCATCATAGCGGAATGTATACAGGGAGAGGGCGGATACAGGATAGCAAGCCAGACCTTCATGAAGACCCTGGAGCAGGCTGCAAGGTCGAACAACATTGCCCTGATAATAGACGAGGTCCAGTCAGGGATGGGCAGGACCGGGAAGTGGTGGTCGTTCGAGCACTACGGGATAAAGCCTGACATCGTATCAGCAGGCAAGAGCCTGCAGGTCGGCGCGACCATCAGCTCAGAGGAATGGGCCATAAAGGAGCCTGGTGCTGTCTCAAGCACATGGGGAGGCGGCGGCAGGATAGACATGGCGGTCGGGCTGGAGGTCATAAAGGTCATAGAGAAGGGGAAGCTCCTCCTGAACGCCACCAAGATGGGCAAGTACACACTGGACAGGCTGAGGGAGTTCGAGAACTTCCCTGGCGTGGTGGGGTACGACGGCCTCGGCCTGATGCTGAGGGTAGACTTCAAGGACAAGGACAGAAGGAACGCAGTCCTTTCTAACTGCTTCAAGAAGGGCCTTGTCCTCCTGGGATGCGGGAATGAATCAGTAAGGATACTGCCTCCCATGACAGTCGGAAAGGAAGAGATAGACCAGGGCCTGAGCATACTAGAACAAGTAATAAGGGAAGGGAAAAAGAGGTGAATCAAGCCTCTTTGGGCTTGACCCTGGGTATCTGTACAGGTGGCGGCAGCTGCAAATCGTCTGCCATGTAGGCTATCTTCAGAAGGCACCTCCTGAACAGGTGGTTCAGGATTTCCACAGACACATTCTCAGGAAGGCTTTTCTTCTTCTTCCATTGGTTCAGGATAGGACCGTTCTTCTCAGCAAGGTACACTATCTCCCCGCCTATCTTTATCTCTGCTATCTGGGGGTCGTACTTTGTGCTGAACTCGAAGGACATGCTAAGGGCCTTCTTGTTGAGGGAAGCGATGTTTATCTCCTTCATGTCTGTTATCTTGGGTGTGGAGTTGACCTTTATCTCTCCCTTTGACTCTCCCTTTGTCCTCTTGGCCTCCATTGACCTGAAGTTCATTCCGATTATCGGCATTTCATTTCCTCCGTTGCTTCAAACTTATATAATTATACACGTAATATAACTTATAAGCTTTGGCAGGTTCTGCTGCCTGTTTTGGAAGGGGGGATTATGGCGAAAGTCTTGATGGTTATAGCGCCCAATAACTTCAGGGATGAGGAATATTTTGAGACAAGGAAAGTGCTGGAATCAGAGGGATCCTCTGTCATCACAGCCTCCAAGGACCTGGCGGCAGCGAAGGGCATGCTTGGAGGGGCTGCGGTCCCTGACATCGCCCTGGCTGACGTGAAGGCCGGCGATTATGACGCAATAGTCTTTGTGGGAGGCTCAGGCGCAAAGGTATATTTCGATGATTCTGATGCAAAATCCCTGGCAAAGGACGCATTCCTGAAGGGGAAGGTGGTGGCTGCCATCTGCATCGCACCTACCATACTGGCGAACGCAGGCGTCCTGGATGGGAAGAAGGCGACCATCTTCAAGGACGAGGGGCTGATAGACAACATGAAGTCCAAGGGGGCAGATTACACAGGAGAGGATGTCACTTCTGACGGAAGAATCATCACAGGAAACGGCCCCAGTGCCGCAAAGGAGTTCGGGAAGAGGATAGCGGAGGCGCTCAGATGAAGCGGGTTCTCATACCACTGGCAGAAGGCTTCGAGGAGATAGAGGCCACTGTATGCGCCAATATCCTGAGAAGGGCAGGGATAGAAGTCGTGATGGCAGGGATACCTGGTTCGCTCGTGAAAGGCGCCAGGAACATAAGGATAATGGCTGACAAGAAGCTTATGGAAGTCAAGCCGGAAGAGTTTGACGCGATAATCCTGGTTGGCGGCGACCCGGGGTACAAGAACCTGGGGCTGTCTGCCAAGGTGATGGAGGCTGTGAGAGACTTCGAGGCAAAGGGCAAGCTTGTTGCGGCTATATGCGCTGCCCCTGCCCTCCTTTCAAAATTAGGCTTGCTTGAAAAGAGGGTATCCACTATATATCCCGGGATGGAGAGGGAGATTCCCAGGCCAAGGGGCCATAGGGTTGTGCATGACGCCAACATAATAACATCCCAGGCCCCAGGGACAGCGGTTGAGTTCAGCCTGATGATAGTGGAGAACCTGGTGGGGGAGCACAAGGCAATGGAAGTAAGGAGAGACATCGTATGCTGAGTGATACTGAAAGGAAGATACTGGAAATCATGTCCAAGCAGCTGCTTATCAACAAGGGAGAGCTCATATCCAAGCTGGAGCAGTCAGGAGTGAACGGCACAGGCCTGAACCTGAGCAAGCTGCTGGAAATGGGTTACGTGGAGAAGGTTGAGTCCCTTGGGGTATGCTACGTCCTGACGCAGTCAGGGCAGAGGGCAGCAAGGGCCCCGTGAGCTTCCAGCTGGTTTTAAATCCAAACAACGCTTATAGTTATACATAGCCCCGTAGTCTAGCGGTCAAACACCTTTTCAAAAGGAATTGGTGGACTAGGGATACTGGTCTTTGGCGCACGCCAAAGAGCTGACGCAATAGCGTGTGAGGATAATCAGTGACCCCGGTTCGAATCCGGGCGGGGCTATCCATTTTGGGTAACCAAAACGCTTATAAACCCTATAGTGTCACTATTAAGTGGTGACATATGGATACAGAAACCAGCAGGAAAATAAGCGCCCCCACATGGGAGACATGCTTCCAGATGGATGTGGGAGGCAAGGTTTACAGTGCCAAGTACTGGAGGGACGGTACCAGGGGCCTCGATGTGTGCACCGATGACGGCGAGATACTCTATTCACTCAAGTTCGACACCAAAGGCGGATTTCTGGAAGGAAAGGAGAGAAAGGGTGATTCAGTTTATTCGATAAACAGGAAGGGGTTGGGATTTTTTGCCACCAGGTATGATGACCACATCCAGTGGCTTGCCAGAAACCTTGATCCCAAGGTCTGCAATGAAATGGTTGAGCTCTTCACCCTAGGATTCTAAGAAATATAACATAAAGTCCCTATAATTAAGATATGGACGGCAAGTTCAGGGACGAAGTTGTGAAGCAGATATCGTCGGCCGCAGGGCTGAAGAAGAAGGGTGCAGAGGCCCTGCTTGAGACGCCTCCCAACCAGAACCTGGGAGACCTGGCGTTCCCGTGCTTCACCCTTGCAAAGATTATAGGGAAGGACCCGAAATCGATAGCGTCAGACATAGCCCTGAAGGTTGAGACAGGAGGCCTGATAAAGGCGGTCAAGCAGATGGGACCCTACGTCAACTTCTTCGCTGACTGGGGGAAGGTCGGCCAGAAGGCACTTGAAACGATCATAAAGGGCAGGAAGTACGGTGCAGCCAAGCCCAACAAGAAGGTTGTCATGGTGGAGTTCCCCAGCCCGAACACGAACAAGCCCCTCCATCTTGGCCACCTAAGAAACATGGCTCTGGGAGAGTCTGTCTCCAAGATACTGGAGAATGCAGGCTCTGACGCGAAAAGGACTAACATAAACAATGACAGGGGCGTCCATATATGCAAGTCCATGCTGGCTTACCAGAAATGGGGAAAGGGAAAGACGCCAGAAAGCGAGAAGAAGAAATCAGACCACTTCGTGGGCGACTTCTATGTGCTCTACAGCCAGAAGGAAAAGAAGGACAAGTCCCTCGAAAACGATATCAAGCAGATGCTCCTGAAATGGGAGGCAGGGGACAAGGATACCATCGCGCTCTGGAAGAAGATGAACAAATGGGCGTTCGACGGCTTCAAGGAGACATACAGGAAATTCGGCATAAAGCACGACAAGGAATACTATGAGAGCGACACCTACAGGGGAGGGAAAAAGATGGTGATGGCAGGCCTGGACAAGGGCCTCTTCTACAGGGATGACACAGGCGCCATCATGTTCAACCTTGACAAGTACGGCCTTGGCCAGAAGGTGCTGATACGTTCTGACGGCACAGCGGTCTACATGACCCAGGACATATACACTGCCAAGAAGCGGTATGAGGACTTCAGGTTCCAAAAGATGATATACGTGGTCGGCAATGAGCAGGAATACCATTTCCAGGTCCTGTTCCAGGTGCTTGACATACTCGGCATGAGGTTCGCAAAGGACTGCTACCACCTGTCCCATGGGATGGTGAACCTCACCACAGGGAAGATGAAGTCCAGGGAAGGCACAGTAGTGGACGCTGACGACCTGATAGCAGAGATGGAAAGCCTGGCCAGGAAGGAGATAACATCCAGGGACAAGTCGATAAAGAAGACAGAGCTGGAGAAGAGAGCAGCACAGATAGCCCTCGGGGCCATAAAGTACTACCTGCTCAGGAGTGATGCTGTCAAGAACATGATGTTCAGCCCGGAGGAGTCCATCTCCTTTGAAGGGAACACAGGCCCGTACATACAGTACAGCCATGCCAGGATATCGTCCATCTTCAGGAAAGGCGGGAAGGTCCCGGCAAAGTTCGATGCCTCTCTCCTGAAGGATGAGAGGGAGAAAACCCTGATGAAGCTGCTCCTGGAATTCCCGAAAGTGGCTGAGGACGCGGCCAGGGACTACAAGCCCCACTACCTGGCCACCTTCGCCTTCAGCCTGGCATCAGCCTTCAACAACTTCTACGAGGGCTGCCATGTCCTGAAGGCAGAGACCCTACAGCTTAAGGCAGCGAGGCTGGCCCTCTGCAAGGCCACACAGAAAGTGCTGGAAAATGCCTTAAAACTGCTGGGGATAGAGGCCCCAGACAGGATGTAGGGCTTTTTTATTGGGTCCAGGCTAGGTCATGGAAAATGAAGAAAGGTTTTAAATTATCTCGTAGACGACTGATGCTGTGCCTGTCAGCTCGACCTTTCCTGGGGGCATGGGAGCAGGGCCTCCTGCCAACACCGCATCTTCCATCATCGCCCGGTAGGGAATGAAGCTTACTGATTCTGAAGCAGCCTTCACCCTCACTATCTTCACCCCAAGTGCGCTTGCCAGGCCCTCCG
>DAOVIL010000025.1 GCA_030673725.1 Candidatus Aenigmatarchaeota archaeon
CGACCTCGTTTTCAAGCACCCCAGGTTCTCCCAGGACGAGCTGAGGGAGATATGCTCAAAGCTGTGGAAAGGCTACTACATGAGACCCAAATACATCGCCAAGAGGATGAAGAGGGGTCTCACTTCTTCAAGGGAACTCAAGAGGAATGCAGCCGGAATAAAGAAGATTTTCAGGTACAGGAAGGTGTAGTCTTATGGCAAAAGCCAGTGTTATTATACCGGCATACAATGCTGAGAAGGTCCTTCCGGATTGCCTGAAGGCGCTGAAGTCACAGAGCACCAGGCCACTGGAAGTTATTATAGTGGATGACGGCTCAAAGGACAGTACATCAGATGTGGCCAAAAAGTTCGGCGCAAAGGTGCTCAGGCAGAAGAACAAAGGGCCTGCCTCTGCCAGGAACCTGGGGGCGTCAAAGGCGTCCGGTGATATCCTGCTTTTCACAGACGCTGACTGCGTGCCTGACAAGGACTGGATGAAGGAGATGATGGCACCCTTTAGGGGCAAGGCAATGGCCGGCGTGCAGGGTGCTTACAGGACAAAGCAAAAACAGCTCTTGGCCAAGTTCTCCCAAGCCGAGATAGAGGACAGGTACAGAAGGATGGGAAAGAAAGGCACCATAGACTTCATAGGCACATATTCCGCAGGCTACAGAAAAGATATCTTCAGGAAGTTCGGCGGCTTCGATGAAAGCTTCCCCAAGGCATCTGGCGAGGACCCAGAGCTTTCATTCAGGATGGCAGAGAAAGGCCACAGGCTTGTCTTCAACAGGAAGGCGATAGTCTATCACATCCATCCAGACTCCCTGATAAAATACCTGAAGCAGAAATACGAGAGGGCCTACTGGAGGGTTCTCCTTTACAAGAAGCACCCTGGAAAAGCGGTGAAGGAATCGTACACTCCCCAGACGCTCAAGCTCCAGATAGGTCTCATTTACCTGATGTTCCCGTCTGCCGTAGCGTCCGTTTTTGTGGGCATATTTCCGTTTGCTGCCCTGCTGATTATACTCATTGCAACGACCATCCCATCTTCAGCAAGGTTCTCGAGCAAGGGTGCTGGGGTGGCGATATCGTCCCCTCTCATACTGATTCTCAGAAGCCTTGTCTTCAGCCTAGGTCTCGCAGCCGGAACCATAAAGGCGAAATCTGGGTAAACCTATTTAAATGACTTTAGGTAATGCTGGAATATGAAAACGGTATTGGTTACAGGCGGCGCTGGTTTTATAGGCTCCAACCTGGTGAAGGAACTGCTGAAACGCGGATACAATGTAAGGGTACTCGACTCCCTGGCAACAGGAAGGAAGGGAAACCTGGAAGACATGATGGACAAGATAGAGTTCATAGAAGGCGACATAAGGGACAGGGAAATAGCAAAAAAAGTGATGGAAGGGGTCTACTGTGTCTTTCATGAGGCAGCCCTGCCGTCAGTGCCCAGGTCAGTGGAGGATCCCCTGACGTCCAACGATGTCAACATAAACGGGACGCTGAACATGCTTTTTGCTGCAAAGGAAGCCGGGGTCAAGAAGTTCATATACGCTGGCTCATCTTCGGCCTACGGGGAATCAGAGACCCTTCCAAAAGTGGAGACGATGAAACCTTCCCCATTATCGCCATATGCCGTGTCAAAACTCACCGGAGAATATTACTGCCAGGTGTTCCACAGGCTTTACGGGATTGAGACAGTCGTCCTGAGGTACTTCAACGTATACGGCCAGAATCAGGATCCCAATTCGCAGTATGCTGCGGTGATACCCAAGTTCATAACAAGCATACTGAGCGGGAAGAGCCCGACTGTGTATGGTGACGGTGAGCAGACAAGGGACTTTACGTTCGTCAGCGATGTAGTGGAGGCCAACATGCTTGCGATGGAGAACAGCTCCAAGGCGGCAGGGAGAGTGATGAACGCGTCCTTCGGCAAGGCCATAAGCATAAACGACCTGATTGCACTCATGAACAGGATATTGGGCAAGGACGTGAAGCCGGAGTATCTGGACGAGAGGCCAGGTGACATAAAGCATTCCCTGGCTGACATATCGCTGGCAAAGGAGCTCATTTCATACTACCCCAAATTCAGTATAGAGGAGGGTCTTAAGGAGGCTGTGAAACACTATGGCGGCTAAAGACAGGCTTGGTGATGGCAGTGCAGTCGTGTGTGTTGTGGGCCTAGGCTATGTCGGCCTGCCCCTGACAATAGGGTTCTCTGGGGCGGGTATACGCACCATAGGGTTTGATGTGAACAAGAAAAGGGTGGAAGAGCTCTCCACCGGCAAGGACAGTGACGGAGAGAATGACATCGCAAACTGTTCTGCGGAGTTCACTAATGACGAGAAGATGATAAAGGAAGCCGACTTCGTGATATTGTGCGTCCCCACGCCTGTAACTTCCCAGAACAGCCCGGACCTCTCATACATAGAGGGCGCATCATCCCTTGTGGGAAGGAACCTGAAGGAAGGCGCAATTGTGATACTGGAATCCACTGTCTTCCCTGGTGTGACAGAGGACATAATGCTTCCTATTCTAGAGAAGGAATCCGGAATGAAGGCAGGGGAAGGCTTCAGCGTGGGCTATTCACCTGAAAGGATAAACCCCGGAGACAAGGAGCGAACACTGAAGAAGATAGTGAAGGTCGTGAGCGGATACGACAAGGAAACCTGCGATGTGGTCGCAAAACTCTACAACAAGATTATTGAAGCTGGGACATTCGAGGCGGAAAACATAAAGACCGCAGAGGCAGCCAAGGTGATAGAGAACATACAGAGGGATCTGAACATAGCGCTCGTGAATGAGCTTGCGCTCATATTCGGAAGGATGGGGCTTGACGTCAACAAGGTGCTGGAGGCGGCTGAGACCAAGTGGAACTTCCAGTCATACAGGCCGGGCCTTGTGGGAGGCCACTGCATACCTGTCGATCCCTACTACCTTGTGCACAAGGCGAAGGAGCTGGGGCATGAACCCAAGGTCATACTTGCAGGGAGGGACATCAACAACTATATGCCGGAGCACACGGTGAACGTGATATCATCATCACTGAACGAGCACAAGAAGAGCATGAACGGCTCAAGGATACTTCTTCTGGGGCTGACGTTCAAGAAGAACGTCAGGGACTCCAGGAACAGCCCATCCGGTGTGATAGTAAAGGGGTTAAAGGCCCAGGGGGCGGAAGTGCTTGCCTATGAGCCTTTCCTGAAGAAGGATGTGGTGGAGAATGTCTTCGGCGCCAGGCACATTGAGAGCCTGAAGGACGTGAAGGGGATGGACTGTATAGTGCTTGTCACAGACCATGACAATTTCAAGTCACTGCAGCTCTCTGACATCAGGGCATTCTCATCAGAGAACCCCATACTGGTGGATGTCAGGAGATTCTTTGACGGGTCAAAGGCAAAGGAGATGGGCATAACATACAAGACCCTGTAGGTTATGAAGAAAAGACTGATGGACATACTGGTCTGCCCTATCTGCAAGGCCGGGCTCAAGCTTCATTCTTTCAGCGAGGAGAAGGGGGAGTCAGGGGTCAATGAGATAATCGACGGCGTTCTCACCTGCAAATGCAAAAGATGGTATCCTATAATCGGCGGCATACCTAGGATGCTGCCTGACAGCCTGAGAGACTCCCAGGTAGAGAAGAGGTATTCCCTGTTCCTCAGGAAGTACAAAGACAAACTGCCAAAGGGGGTGGAAGCGAAAGTTATTAGCAGAGACGACAGACAGAAGAGGGACACACTAGAGTCGTTCGGGTTCCAGTGGAACAGGTTCCATGAGATGTTCCCTGAGTTCAGGGACAACTTCCTGAACTACATAAAACCGATGAAGCCTTCATTCTTCAGGGACAAACTTGTGCTTGATGTCGGGTGCGGTTTCGGCAGGCACACCTACTACAGCGCAGAGTTCGGGGCAGAGGTGGTTGGTCTGGACCTGAGCCATGCAGTTGAGGCCGCCTACAGGAATGTGGCAAAGTTCCCAAAGGCACATATCGTGCAGGGGGATACATATAACCTGCCATTCAAAAACGAGTTCGACTTCATCTTCTCCATAGGTGTGATACACCATCTCCCTGACCCCAAAGGCGCATACCTGAACCTGGTGAAGTTCGCCAAGAAGGGCTCTGACGTGTTCATCTGGGTCTACGGAAGGGAGGGCAGATGGTTCAAGACGGAGGTGTTGGGAAGGCTGAGGAAGATAACAAGGAAGATGCCACACAAGTTGCTCTACTATTTCTGCTACTTCCCCGCCATGTTGTACCACTTCTCGAATGGAATGCATCTCACACTGAAGTCAATGAAACTCAACGGCCTTGCCGAGATGATGCCCTTCAAGGGCTATGCAAAGTTCCCGTTCAGGGTCAAGCATGCTGACACTTTCGATTTCCTAGCCACTCCAGAGGACAATTACTACAAGAAGGAAGATATGGAAGGTTGGCTGAAAGAGGCCGGCCTGAAGGATACATGGATAACTGACATAGAAGGGAGAAGCTGGAGGGTGTTCGGCATAAAGAGGTGATTTATGAAAGTAATGATAACATACCCTCCCCTGAAATCAGACAAGGGCATAGCGCTGCTCTCGCAGAACAGGCAGTTCCAGTGGTTCAGCAACCCTTCCCTGGTATACCCGATGATTCTAGCGTCTGCAGCCACGCTGCTGGATAAGAAGGGGTACAATGTGCTCTGGAAGGACGCGATAGCAGAAGGAATGGGGGAGAAGGAGTTTGAGGCTTTCCTGGAGAGTGAGAAACCTGACATTGCGGCGATAGAGACCAAGACTCCGGTCGTCAAAATCCACTGGAAGCTCATAGAGAGATTGAAGGAGGTGAGCCCAAAGACCAAGTTCGTGCTCATGGGAGACCACGTGACAGCGCTACCAAAGGAGTCTATGGAAAATTGCAAGTCCTTGGACTTCGTAATAACCGGCGGAGACTTTGACTTCTCGCTTTTGGGGCTTTGCGACAACCTGTCCAAAGGAAAGAAGATGCCTAAAGGTATCTGGTACAGGAAGGGCAAGGAGATAAAAAACACAGGAAATTTCGAGCTCAACCATAACCTGGATGACCTGCCGTTCATAGATAGAGAGCTGACCAAGGGTTACCTGTACAACAAGGAATACAACATCAAGAAGAGACCGTTCGCCTACACCATGGCCGGCAGGGATTGCCCCTGGCACAAGTGCAAGTTCTGCGCATGGCCCACCCTCTTCCCAAAGTTCAGGGTAAGGAACCCGGAGAGGCTACTTGATGAGATAGGCATGCTCATAGAGAGGTATGGCGTGAAAGAGGTTTTTGATGACACCGGCACTCTTCCTGTGGGGAAGTGGCTGGAGAATTTCTGCAGGGGCATGATAGAGCGCGGCTACAGCGAGAAGATAAGATTCTCATGCAACATGAGGGTGGACTACATGACCAAGGAGAACACCAGGCTTATGAGGAAGGCAGGCTTCAGGCTGCTGAAGGTGGGGCTGGAATCAGCCAACCAGAAGACACTGGACAGGATAAACAAAGGCATAAAGGTGGAGCAGATAGAAAAGGCGTGCAGGCTGGCCAAAAAAGCGGGCCTGGAGATACATCTCACGATGATAGTGGGCTACCCCTGGGAGACTAAGGAGGACGCCATCAGGACGTTCAGGCTTGCTGACAGGCTGATGTCATCCGGGCTGGCGGAGGTGCTCCAGTCAACTGTGCTAGTTCCATACCCCGGCTCAGGGCTTCATAAAGAGGCTCTGGAGAACAAATGGTTCAGGTTCGACCCAACAGAATATGAGAGGTATGACATGGGGGAACCCGTGCTGAAAACGCCTGACATGACCCCTGAAGAGGTCGTAGGGGTATGCAACATGATATATGGCACCTTCACTTCACCGAAGTATGTCATCAGGAAGGTGCTCAGCATAAGGTCATTCTCTGATATAAGGTACATGATAGAAGGCCTGAAGGCCGTCATAGGGCACAAGAAGGATTTCTCAAGAAAGTCTGGTGGTGTTTGAATGGGAAAATATACAAGAAAGTCCGTGATAGGGAAGTTTAACATCGACAAGATGATTGACAAGAAGATGGAGACCATAATCTCGGAGGTCAGAAAGAACATACCCGAGGTGAAGTCCATTATACTGATGGGCGGTTACGGAAGGGGAGAGGGCGCGATAGATATCCATAAGGGCGCCCCCAGGCTTGTCAACGACTTCGACATGTACATAGTGACCAACAAGCAGATGGACGACGACTTCCTGGAGGATGTCGCCATGAAATGCTCCAAGAGGATAGGTGTCGGGGGTTTCGCTCACCCCGAGAAGTTCGAGGACAGCTATGATTTCAACAAGTTCTTCCATGTCGACATAAGGTCCCTTTCAGAGAGGAGCTTGCCGTCACTGCTTCCCAGCGTCAGGTATTATGAGATGAAGAACTCAGCCTCCATAATATGGGGCGAGAACTCACTGAAGAAGTTCCCAGCCTTCGAGCCGAAGGACATACCACTGTCAGAGGGCCTGAGGCTCATAATGAACAGAATGATGCTTCTCATAATGTCATTCTACCCCAAGTTCACCAAGGACAAGAACTCGATGTCCAGGGCTGAAAGGGACATAATGGGCTACTACATAGCCAAGTCTTACATAACTATGGGCGAAGCGCTTCTGCTTCTGTCAGGCGACTACAAGCCCACTTACAGGGGAAGGGCAAAGGAGTTCAAGAAGGTTTACAAGAGCAAGTTCCCGGGATTGCACAAGGAGATGCCTGAACTCGGGGAAAAGGTGCACTTCTTCACAGAATACAAGATGTTCCCGCGGCCTGACAAGGTGGATCCTCTCAAGGAGTGGTTCATCTGCCGGGAATATATGGGAAAAGTTATGAAGCACTGCCTC
>DAOVIL010000130.1 GCA_030673725.1 Candidatus Aenigmatarchaeota archaeon
ATCGTCTTCCTGGACCTGCCAGTTGACCAGGAATACGAGAAGATAAAGACCATAGAGAAGGAACTTCCTGGCACCAAGATCCTCATAGTGGACCACCACATACCAGAGAAGAACCTGGGGAACGGCAACACCATCCACATCAACCCGATGTTCAGGGAGAAGATATACCTGCCGGCAAGCTACTTGGTGTACCAGATAATGGAGGACATGAAGCTGGAGGCGAAGAAGTACATATGGATAGGCGCCATCGGAGTGATAGGGGATTATGGCTTCGAGGACTGCAGCGAGTTTCTGGACAGGTGCAGGAAGGTCTACCCTGAACTGCTCTTCGGCCACCCCCTGATGTCCAAGATGGGCCGGGGCGCCCAGCTGATATCAGCAGCCATAACCCTGAAGGGCCTGTTTGGAGCCAACAAGGCAATGAAGGCGCTGCTTGGGGCAGATGATTTTGATGATTTCGCCATGGACAGGGAGATAATAAGCTGGTTCGACGCAGTGAGGAAGGAGATAAACAGGATACTGCTTGATTTCGATGAGAACAAGGAAGAGTACAAGGAGAAGGGAGTGATAATATACAAGCTCAAATCCAGGCTGAACATAGCCTCTGTCATATCCACCATCCTGGCGCAGCAGAACCAGGAAGACGTCATAATAATCAGGAAGAAGACGCCAAAGGGCGAATGGAAGCTTTCCCTGAGGGACCAGAAGGGAAGGGTCAACCTCGGCAGGCTCGTGAAGGAGTCAGTGAAAGGAATAGGAAGCGGCGGTGGTCATGAGAAGGCTGCCGGAGCACTGGTGTCAGACTGGGATGCCTTCAAGAAGAATTTCATTTCCGGGATTTGAGCACGACAAGCATATGGTCCTTCTCGAACGGGTCCAATACCACTTTCTCTACAAGCTTCAGGTCAGCTGTCAGTTTCTTTATGCATTCCCTGAAGATTTCCCTCGGCTCCCTCACGACATCCATCGAGCGTGATTTTATCGCTATCACTGCCAGGCCGCCTGGCTTCAGTTTTTCCTTACAGTTCCTGACAAGTATCTCGGGCTGGTCGTTTGTCGCGACGTCCTGGTACACCAGGTCTGCGGTCTCTATCCAGTCATAGTCCTTGGGCTTCCTGGCGTCAGCCAGGATAGGCACTATGTTCCCCCTTTTCTCAGCCACGGGGTTCAGGTCCCTGAAGGCCCTGTCTGATATCTCCACAGCGTATATCACGCCCATCTTGCCGATTATGTCTGAGAAGAAGCTCGGGGTGTACCCCTGGGCAACCCCAAGGTAGAGTATCTTCATGCCCTCCACCACCGGGAAGGTCTTCAGGCCCTTTGCGACAGCTGCCGCAAGCTTGGACCTGGTAGGGTCCCAGACCCTGTACTCCGTACCCTCTATCGTGACCAGCTGCTCTGTGTAGCTCCTGAAACCTGGGATTAGGTTCTTGGTGAGTATCTGGTTCCCCATCTTCCAGACCCCTGGGAAAATCTGCTTCATGCCTTCCCCTCCATGAAGGATTCGGCTTCCCCAAGCGATATTGCCTTGCCCCTGGCTCCGGCCTCTGATGATGCAAGCGCTCCCATCGCGTTCGCGAACGTGCACTTCCTCTCCGTTTCCCAGCCGTTCAGGTCGCCGTATATGAAGCCTGCGGCGAATGCATCCCCTGCCCCTGTCGGGTCCTGAACATCTGTCCGGAAGCCAGGATAGGCCTTTCCGTCCAGGGTCTCGCAGCCTTCCCTTCCCTTGGTTATCACGACCTGCGTGCCCTTCTTCGCCATTTCCTTCAGGATGGGCTTGAACCTCTCTGCCTCTTCCTCGTTCGAGAGGATTGCCCTTATGCTGAGGTCCTTCAGGCCCTCCACGTTCTCGTCCCTCTGGCCTGACACGACATGGAGGGTGACATACAGCGCTATGCTGTTGGCTGAGCAGAATTCAGCCACCTCCCTGAAGATGTTGAGCCTGGTGCCCACAAGCACTGCCCTGGAGGATTTCAGGTAATCCTTGTCATCCTCTGTGAGCGTGATGAAGGGCCTGCTGTTCTCCAGTAGCGTGACCTTCCTGTCCTCAGGCGTCACCTCGATATGGCACGTGGGCATCTTCCCCCCTTTCCTGACCCTTGAGGTGTCTACCCCCCTTGCTTCCAGCTCTGATAATATCCTCTTCCCCTCTTCATCAGGGCCTGTCCTTCCTATAATGCCTGCCTTCATGCCCAGGCCCTGTATAAAGGAGGATGTGTTGGGAGCAGAGCCTCCAGGCC
>DAOVIL010000065.1 GCA_030673725.1 Candidatus Aenigmatarchaeota archaeon
CGAGACGAATCGCGGCAGCATCTGCACGCACCCGAACAAGTTTGCATGGGTCTCGCTGATGCACCACAGGATCCCGCACGACTGCCCGCTGCCGAACCGAACTACGACGATCGAGGTCGCGAAAGGCACGAAGGTCGAGAAGAGCAAGCACAGGGAGCCCAAGGCGATAAAGGAGGAAGAGGAGTTCGAGCTCGGCAAGCTGAAGGCCAAGAAGGTCAGGTTCAACCAGAAGAAGCCAGCCATCTCCATGATTGCCACAGGAGGAACAATAACGTCCAGGGTAGACTACAGGACAGGTGGTGTCACATCACTGAGCAACCCAGCCGACATACTCCAGAATGTGCCTGAGCTTGTAGACATGGTCAACATCAAGGACATCCTTTCACCTTTCACCATAATGAGCGAGAGCATGACACACGAGCACTGGCAGATGCTAGCAAAGGAATGCGTGAAGGAGCTCAACAAGAGCGACATAAAGGGCGTGATAGTCACCCACGGGACAGACAACCTCCATGTCACTTCAGCAGCTCTCTCATTCTTCCTGAAGAACCTGAACAAGCCTGTCGCTGTGGTGGGCAGCCAGCGCTCCACTGACAGGGGCAGCAGCGATGGCGGAATGAACCTGGTGTGCGCATCCCATGTGGCTCTCTCCAACATGGCAGAAGTCGGGGTATGCATGCACGGCTCCATGGAAGACACCTATTGTCTGTTCACCAGGGGCACCAAGGTCAGGAAGATGGACACGCAGAGAAGGGACGCGTTCAGGCCGGTGAACGACCTTCCGTTTGCCAGGGTATATGCTGACGGCAAGATTGAGGCAATACAAAGCGCCAACAAGAGGAACAGCGGAAAGGTTATTCTTGACTCCAAGTTCGAGCCAAAGGTCGCGATAATCAAGTCCTATCCCGGGTGCAGCCCCAAGATAATAGACTACTACGTGAAGCATGGGTACAAGGGCCTTGTGCTGGAGGCGACAGGCCTGGGCCAGTTCCCCACGTCCGGGAAGAACTCCTGGCTCAAGACCCTGAAGAGCGCTTCTGAAAGCGGAGTCTTCTTGTGTGCGACAGCAGAGACCATATACGGAAGGCTCAACCCGAACGTCTACTCAGAGGGCAGGATGTGCAGGGACCAGGGCGTGGTCTACCTGGGTGACACGCTCACTGAGACTGCTTACGTCAAGCTGGGATGGATACTTGCAAAGACCAAGGACATGAAGAAGGTAGGAGAGATGATGCTCACCAGTTACAAAGGTGAGATATCAGAACGGACATTGCCAGAGACGTTCTTGTACTGATTATGAAACTGGATTACGAAAAGCTGGGACTGAAGAGCGGGATAGAGATACACCAGCAGCTGGACACAGCCAGGAAGCTGTTCTGCAATTGCAAATCAAGGCTCTCCCAGGACGCGCCCCTGAGGATTATAGACAGGAAGATGAGGGCAGTTGCCGGGGAACTTGGGGCTGTTGATGTGGCGGCAGCCCGGGAAGCGCTGAAGAACAAGGTGTTCCACTATTCGATATACCCTGAAGAGACATGTCTAACATGTACAGACAGCGAACCCCCACACCCTATGAACATGGAGGCCCTGGAGATTGGCATGAAGATAGCCCTCATGCTCAACTGCACCATACCGGATGAGATACAGGTCATGAGGAAGACAGTCATAGACGGCTCGAACACAAGCGGCTTCCAGAGGACAGCGCTTGTCGGCATGGACGGGTGGGTGGACACCAAGTTCGGGAAGGTGGTCATAACCGATATCATGATTGAGGAAGACGCAGCCAAGATAATCAAGAGGAACACTGCAGATGTCCACTACAGCCTTGACCGCCTCGGCATACCGCTCGTGGAGATAGGCACTGCCCCTGACTGCAGGCACCCTGAGCAGGTGAAGGAGCTTGCAGAGAAGATAGGCATGATACTCAAGTCAACAGGTAAAGTGAAGACAGGGCTGGGGAAGATAAGGCAGGACGTCAACGTCTCCATAAAGGGGGGCACAAGGATAGAGCTGAAAGGCGTGCAGTCACTGTCAATAATACCAGAAGCTGTTGACAGGGAGATAATGAGGCAGCAGCTGTATGTTGACAAGAAGGAGAAGGTTACCCCAGAGGTCAGGAAGTGCCTGCCTGACGGCAGGTCAGAGTTCATGCGGCCGATGGGTGGGGGTCATCGCTTATACCCAGAGACGGACATTCCGCCCATCCGGATAGACAGGGTTTGGCTGGACCAGCTAAGGCTGCAGCTTCCAGAGCTATTGGAGGACAGGACATCACGCTACATAGCAGAGTACAACCTCAGCCCTGACATAGCGAAGCAATTGGCTTCCTCAGGAAGGATGGGGCTGTTCGAGTACCTGGTCGAATGGGCAGACCCCAAGGTCCTGGCGACTACGCTTACCTCTACCCTCACGCAGGTCAGGAGGGAAGGCGCTGACATCAGCAAGCTCGACAAGAACCACTTCAGGGAGATATTCAGGGCCCTGAAGAAGGGCGAGATAGCCAGGGAGGCCATACCAGAGCTCCTGAAGGAGATGGCCAACAGGCCCAGGGAGAAGTTCCAGGAAATCCTGAAGGCAGCTGCCGGAGGCACTGTATCAGAGTCTGACCTCAGGCTGATAGTCAAGAAGGTAGTGGACTCCAAGCCCGGGCTATTGAAGACAGGAAGGCCCGAAAAGGTCTACATGGGCCTGGTCATGAAGGAAGTCAGGGGCAGGTTCCCTGGCGGCAAGGTCATGAAGGCAGTGGCAGAGGAAATCAAGAGAAGGAAATAGCCCTGTACACCCTTCTCATACCCTTTTTGAAGAGATTCAGCATGTAGACCTGAGGACTCTCTATCCTGAACACATGCGAGAACACCACATACAGCACCCCCAGCATGACAAGTGAGAGCACGACTATTATGCTCATGTTTATCATGAACTGGTAGGTGACAGCCACCACATCGCAGTCTGTTGCTATGTCCTCTGAGAAGAGGCAGCCTACCTCTCCCTGGACCATCTGGGTGAAGGAATGGAATATGAAGAAGATGCATATGAATACGATTAGCATCCCCAGGCCCAGGATGATCTTCATGTTTAATAATTGGTCTGGCCCGTTAAAATAGAATGAATAGCCCCGCCCGGATTCGAACCGGGGTCCACCGGTGTCTCCCGAAGGTTTCTCTGTCCAGAGCCGATGATCCTTGACCACTAGACTACGGGGCTAGGTGTGTTTTTAATTATATCTGGGTTCTATATTAATATAAGTGATTTGAATGAAGATACTGCTGCTGCACTCCGACTTCATTGAGTTCGAGCCTACCAAGAAGGCCCTGAAGTCAGCAGAGGACTGGAAAGAGGGAAAGAAGAGGGTAGAAGACTGCCTGGTCGTGTTCATCTCAGTCGAGAAGCGGGACGAGGCCAGGCCTGAGAAGATTGCCGCAGACCTGGTCACAGAGATAGAGAAGGTGGCAGAACAGGTAAAGGCCAGGACCATAGTGCTTTACCCCTATGTCCACCTCACCAACATACCGTCAGCCCCGTCAGTGGCCCAGAAGGTCCTGGCCCTTTCAGAAGACCTGCTCAAGAAGAAGAAATACAATGCCCACCATGCCCCGTTCGGCTGGTACAAGGCCTTCAACATAAAGGTGAAGGGGCATCCCCTCTCAGAGCTGAGCAGGGAGTTCGCAGAGGTCCCGGGTTCTGCCAAGCAGGAGGACGAGATATCAGGCGCGCTGGCAGAGGAGAAGAAGGTCAAGTCAGAGTGGCACATCATGACCCCTGACGGGAAGCTCCATGCGGCTGACAAGTTCAACTACAAGGGGCATGAGAACCTGAAGAAATTCTACATGTACGAGCACACCAAGGCCAAGGCATCCAAGATGGAGCCTCCACACATCAAGCTCATGAGGCAGATGGAACTGGTGGACTTCGAGAGCGGCTCAGACCCGGGCAACCTGAGGTTCTACCCTAAGGGCAGGCTGATAAAGAGCCTGCTGGAGAGGTGGATATCTGACAAGACTGCAAAGTACGGGGCAATGGAAGTCGAGACCCCTATAATGTACGATTACGAGCACCCTGCCCTGAAGGATTACCTGGAGAGGTTCCCTGCCAGGCAGTATGTGGTGGAATCCATCAAGAGGAGCTTCTTCCTGCGTTTCTCAGCCTGCTTTGGGCAATTCCTTATGAACAGCTGCATGAACATCTCCTACAGGGACCTGCCAATGAAGATGTTCGAGCTGACCCGCTACTCCTTCAGGCTGGAGAAGTCAGGCGAGC
>DAOVIL010000006.1 GCA_030673725.1 Candidatus Aenigmatarchaeota archaeon
CTTCCTAGGCATAATGGAATCTCTCCTCTCAGGGGACGACACCAGGATAAGGTGCGGCTCTGGCTGGAAGAACTATTCAATCGTCACTGACGGAAACATAGCAGCCTGCCCTGCCATGCTGGGCATGAAGGACTTCTATGTGGGGCACATCAGCAGGTCGCACCCATTGAAGATGCCCAGGAGCCTGGTGGGCGAGCCCTGCACAACATGCGACATCTACCATATCTGCGGCGGCAGGTGCCTGTATGCGAACAAGACCATGCTGTGGGGAAGGAGCGGATTCAACCAGGTGTGCGAGACAGTCAGGAACCTTATCGAGACGATGAACGGCATCATGCCGAGGGTCAAGAGGCGGATTGCGCAAGGAAAGATAAAGGAAGATGATTTCGAGTACCATAAGTACAACGGGGCTGAGATAATACCCTAAGGGTAGTTGAATTTCTGGACTGTCCTGCCGGTTTTTGCTGCAGCTGTCCTGAGCGCCGCCATGAAAGGCTCCTCGAAGGGGGCATACTGGTCCATGAAGCCGTCCATGTCGTCCCAGGCATGCATCCCGATTGTCAGGCCTTTCTTCTCCACTATCTGGCCGTCTTTGTCAAAGAACCAGGCGTCTCCGTCCCTGGTGTCCTTCCCGTCATACTTGGATGCCACGCAGACAAGGTTGAAACGTTTATTGAACCTGGATGACTTGAACTTCCAGGAGATTATGCTGTCTGCCCTGGGGTATTCCCAGCCTTCCCTGAGGGTATGGTAGCTTACGAACCTGTTGTACTGCTCCTGGCTTCCGAAGGGCCAGAGGCTGCAGTCCCCTTCCACTATCTCGGCCTCCATCCCGAGCGCTGCGCTGTAAAGGAGGGTGGCAAGGTTTATTCTGAAAGGGAAGTCCTGCCCTATCATGTAGGTAGGGTTCCTCAGGCCTTCCATCTCTTTCCCGAACCTGCTGGGCTCGTACACCATGTAGTCGGCCACTTCTAACTGGAAATGGGCGACCTGTATTATGGGAGTTTCTTCTGACATATACCTTTTATTGACCGAAAACAATATTAGGGTATGGTGTGGCTGTATACACTGGCCAGTGTGATACTGATCAGCCTGGTGTCCTTCTTAGGTGTGCTGACATTCTCATTCTCTATTGAGAGGCTCAAGAAGATACTCCTGCTACTGGTGAGCTTTGCCGCAGGCGGCCTGCTTGGGGGAGCGTTCATACACCTGCTCCCAGAGACTGTGGCGGAGTTCGGGTTCAGCGTGACCACATCACTCTACGTGCTTAGTGGCATACTGCTGTTCTTTATACTGGAAAAATTCATACAATGGAGGCACTGCCACCATCCAACCACAGAGGCGCATCCCCACCCCTTCGCATACATGAACCTGGTGGGTGACGGGGTGCACAACCTGATTGACGGCATGATAATAGCTGCGAGCTACATCATAAGCATCCCGGTAGGGATAGCGACCACAGTGGCCGTGGTCATGCACGAGATTCCCCAGGAGATGGGTGATTTTGGTGTCCTGGTCCATGGGGGGTTCAGCAGGAAGAAAGCACTCCTGATGAACTTCCTGACAGCACTGACTGCCCTGGTAGGGGCAGTGTTCGTCTTATTGCTGAACGGCACAGCAGGACTAAGCGCAATCCTGCTCCCATTGGCTGCAGGCGGCTTCATATACATAGCAGGCTCTGACCTGATACCCGAGCTGCACAAGGAGATTGGGATGAAGAAGGCTTCACTGCAGCTGGTGTTCCTGGTCCTGGGAATAGCAATCATGTACGGGCTGACGCTTTTGCAGTGAATCCAACCTTTTTAAATAAGCCTTCTCAATAGTGATATTATGAAAATCGACATAACTGAGCAGAAGAAGAACCCTCTCATGAAGAGGGAGGAGCTTTGGGTGACTGTAGAGCACACAGGAGCAGCCACGCCCAAGAGGAAGGAGCTGCTTCCCCATCTGGTGAAGACGCTCAAGACAAAGGAGAACCTGGTGATAATAAAGAAGATATTCAGCGACACCGGGAAGAACACAAGCAACGCAAAGGTGTTCGTCTACACCAAGACAGACGACATCCCAAAGGGAATGGCAGAGAAGATGCAGAGGCAGCTGAAGAAGGGCAAGGCTGAGGCGCCTAAGGCTGAGAAGAAGCCTGAAGCCAAACCGGAAAAGAAGAAGGAAGAAGCAAAACCTGAAGAAAAGAAAGAGGAACCCAAGCCTGAGGAGAAGCCAGCAGAGAAGCCCAGAGCTGAAGGAAAGCCTGCTGAAGCCCCGAAGGAAGGGCCCAAAACCGAGGGGAAGAAAGAGTAGATTCGCTTTTATATTTATCTGGGCAATAATCTACATTGAACGAGGCGTGATATGGGAAAGAAAGACAGGAAGGCCAACAAGAAGGGAAAGAGAATAAGGAAAGGCAAGAAGCATAGCACTCAGGCCGCCAACTCATTCTATGACATCAAGGCAGGGGACGCCAAGAGGCTGAAGAGCCACTGCCCCAGGTGCGGACCTGGAACACGCCTGGCAGCCCACAAGGGAAGGTCATACTGCGGCAGGTGCGCATACACAGAATTCGACAAGAAGCCTGAAGGGAAGCCAGTAGAGAAGAAGCCTGTGCCAAAAGCCGAAGCGCCCAAAACAGAGAAGCCGAAGGTTGAGGCCCCAAAAACCGAAGCGCCCACAGAAGAGAAGAAGTGATTAGCTTATTCCTTGATCAGCCTTCTGTACACGTAGCCGTGGGTTCGGCCTGACAGCAGTTCTTCCACAGCTTCCTTTGCCTTCCAGCTGGACTCACCGTCGCCTATTATGGCGACTGTCTTGCCCTTTACAGCTATGATGGCGCCGGTCTCACGCTCTATTATGTGCCTGGTGGTGCCCTTCCTGCCTATCACCCTGCCCATAAGGCGCTTGATAGTATTCTCCTTCTCGCCTGTCAGGCTTATGACGATGAGCTGGTGCTCTTCCTTCAGGAGCTCAAGGGCATCCTTTGGGGAGAACCCCCGGCCTATGGCTTTCACTATGTCCTTTGCAACAAGAACTTTTTCTGGCTCCCCGCTTATCTCGACGTCTTCCTTTATTCTCAGCTTAACGCCTGCCCTTCTTTCTACCAGAGACTTTGCCCTTCCTTTTATTCCTATCAGTACGGGCTTCCTTTCTTCCGGTATCCTTACGATTTCCAGTGCCATAATGCAATTTAGGGGAGTAATGGATAAAAAGGAGGACCATGAGGATGATGCCCGCCCCAATCAGGACCGGCAGGAAAGCCGACCTTTCCTCTGGGGAGATTGTTACAGGAGCAGCCGGGCTTGTGGTAAGTTCCCTTCCAGAGGCAATTGGCTCCACACCCATCGTCACCTTCTGGTGCATGCAGAGGGAATCGCACCTGTCCCCTGCTATGCCATAGCCCAGGCACATTTCCAGGCAGTCTGCGCTCACGTCCAGGTGCAGTATGCAGCCTATCCTGCAGTCATCATCAAGGCACTGGTTAATGCAATCTGCTGCAGGCTCACCCTGGGCCAGGGCTGCGGGTGCCAGAACAAGCAGAATGGCAACAACCAGAAGCGCTGTCTTTCCTCTCATATGAAGCCTTTCTTCTTTACCCAGGCTGAATGGGTCTTGTTGTATATCCAGACGACATCAGCCTTCTCGTCAGGCTCTATGTCCCATGGCTCGATTATCACGACGTCCCCTACCTTGACCCTTATCCTTCTCCTGTACCTGCCGGGAATCCTGCAGAGCCTCTGCTTCCCGTCCTTGCCTGTTATCCTGAACCTGCTGGCGCCGAGTATCTCGTCTATTATGCCCAGCATCTCCTTTCCCCTGGGCATCCTGACCCTCTGCACCCCTGTCTGGGCTGGCCTCTTATATGCCATAAACTATACTTGAGAGCGAGGGTTAAAATATGTACCCGAGGCTCAGAATGACTTCCAGGGGCTGGTACATCCCCACCCCTCCATAGGGGTTGCTCTCAGGGATGGACTTGAAGAGGGAGAAAGTGACAGGACTTGCCATGAAGCCGGGTGCCACGCTGTACACGTCCCCTGCTGCCCAGGCGATTGCCGCCCTTGTGAGGACCCACCTGTCCTCCCTGTTGGCGTCGCCCTTGGACATCCAGACTGTCCTCCCGAAGCCGTCCACCACGCCCTCATCCGCTATCATGGAAGGGGCTCCCCCAGAGTCCCTCAGGATGAGCCTGTCATCATTGCCTGTGGCATTCGCCTTCACATTATTGTTGAGCATGCCTGAAGCAGTGAAGCTGTAAGGCGTCGTGTACAGGCCAGGGTAGGTATTGCCTGTCACATTGGTTATCCTGTGGAAATATTTGACCAGGTTGTAGAACCTGTCCCCTGGCTTGGGGGTGAAGGAGAGCGTGCCTGAGGTAGAAGCCGTACCGTACTGGAGCTTGAAGACTTCTGACTGCACCCTGGTTATCTGGATCATGCGGGTGAAGTCCTGCATCTCGACCAGCCCCCTTCCCCTCTTCAGGTAGTTCTTCATCTCAGTCACATACAGGTCAGGGCTGCTGGAGGTCAGGAAGCCGTCGCCCAGGAATATGACGTCATACACCACAGGGAAGCTTATCCTGCTGGGGAATATCTTGTAGACATTGAACTCTACCTTCTCCCCGTTTATCCTGAAAGGGGTGAGGTTCTGCTTGAGCAGCCTGTACTCCTGGTCATTGCAGATGCAGCCGATGGACAGGTTGCTCTGTATGGCGTTGTAGACAGTCACATCGTACATTATGTTCGTCCCGCTGAGCACCCGGCTTATGCTGCGGTTCACCTCTGTGCTGTTAAGCCAGTTGATTCCCTTCCTGTCCAGGACTGAGATGATGTCGTTGCCAAGGGAGATGAGCTCAGCCCTCTCCCAGTCAGACCTGGCCCTGGGGACGGTGGAGAACTGGACCACCAGTATGAACACTACCAGGGTTATTATGACTATCTCCACTACATGTATGAAGGCTTTTTTCGTTTTCATGCTATCTTTAACTTTTAAATAACCGCTCCTGTTATTAAATATTAGGAGAGTTTGCTTATGAATCTGAGAGCTTTTCTCAAGAAGACCTTCGGGAACGATGTCTTTACCCACCTCAAACATAACGATATACTGGAGGAGAGGATAAAGGCTGAGAAGCAGGTCGAGAGGCTGTCCGACGACATAAAGGGCATACAGAACAAGATACAGACCCTCATGATACAGTCGAAAGGCCAGCCCAGGCCCATGAAGCTGCTGAACGTCCAGAAGATAAGGGGCCTCAGGCTAGAGAGCATGACCAAGCAGCAGCAGGCAAGCAGCTACCTGAAAGAGCTGTCCCTTCTGCTCCTGCTGGAGGCCATGAGGGAGCACCAGAAGACCAAGACCAAGAACGCGTTCATAGAGAAGGTGCTGAACTCTGATATCGACCACATAACAGATATCATCTTCAGCGAGGACGTCAGGACAGCAGTAAAGGAAGGCAAGATTGACGACGTCAAGGACAGGCTGAAGAGGGTCTTTGCGAAGGCCGACATATCAGTGGACGCTGAGACGCAGGAGCTTCTGAGCGCGATAGACGACCTGGAAGAGGTGGACGAGGAGACAGCACTGGCAATGGCCAAGGAGAAGGCCAGGAAGGTCTCAGAGGCGCCGCTCAAGAAGGCCATACTGGAAGAAGAGGAAGAATAAATCATATCATATCATTGATATCGCCCAGGTATTCCTGAGAAAGATACTTCTGCTTTTCTTCTGTTTTCTTCTTAGGTGTTGCCTTCTTCTTGGTTTTCTTTGGCACAGGAGGTTCGTATCCTACGAAATAGCAGGCGTTAATCAGGTTACTTCTGCCACCCTCTTCTATCTCCAGGCCGAAAAGGAAGGGTTCATTGGACCTTGGCACCACTTCCAGGACCCTGTAAGGCTTGCCCCTTCTGGGCACGGGGTTTCTCCCGTTGCTGGCCTGGGGATATTTATGGCTAAGCTGGACTATCTGGTACTTCTTGAAGCAGTATTCGAACTTGACCATCAAGAGAATTGAGAATCAGTTATTTATTCTTTTTCTCCTTGTGCACCAAGTGCTTGCCTATGGGCGTCATTTTGCCCGTGTTGTCAACCAGGTATATCTGCTCCTTTCCCTCAGGCGTGATCCTCACACTTTCCACCCTGTAGGCAATCCCTTCTGTGAACCTCTCCTTCTCTCCGCCTTTGAAGTATTTCCTGTCGATGCTGACCCAGTCATCCCTCTTTATCTTCTTACCTAAAATCTTCCCGGCCAGGTCCTTGAAGTAGCTCATACTGTTTATAATTCACCGCTAATTTATTAAAAACCAATACAATCTGATAGTATGGGTGACCTGAGAAAAAGCCTCCTGAGGACACAGCTCCAGAAGGAACTGGCAAAGGCAAGGAAGATGCAGAAGGAAGGCGACCAGAAGGGGGCCGGCTTCCACTTCACCAGGGCCGGCGCGATATCCAAGAAGCTTGCTGAGATTTCCCCAAAGAGGAGGGCAGAGGCGATGTACCACAACGCAGGTGAATATGAGGACCTGGGCAAGACTCTCCAGAGCGGCCAGGCCAGGGGGATAGCTGTGGATAAGGGGCCTGCTGACAAGCATGTAGCTGATGCTGTGATAGACAACCTGATCGTCTCTGTGAAGCCTGACATAACATGGGAGCAGATAGGGGGGCTGCCTGACGTGAAAAGGACCATAAAGGAGGCCATAATCCTTCCATTCATAAAGGAGAAGCCGCCCTTCATCAAGTCTACCAGGACCATACTGTTATACGGGCCGCCAGGGACAGGCAAGACCCTTCTTGCGAAGGCCGCCAGCAACACGCTAAGCGCCACATTCTTCGAGGCCAGGATATCCAGCCTGCTGTCAAAATACTTCGGGGAATCCAGCAAGCTGATATATGCCCTCTTCCATAAGGCCAGGAAAGAGGAGCCTTCAGTCGTCTTCATGGACGAACTGGACTCTGTGGCCACAGCCAGGGGCGGGGGGATGAACGAGGCCACAAGAAGGGTGCTGGGCGAGTTCCTTACGCAGATAGAGGGCTTCAACACCAAGAAGGACGAGAAGGTGCTGATAATAGGCGCCACCAACAAGCCCTGGGACCTGGACGAGGCCATAATCAGCAGGTTCCAGAGGAAGATATACGTGCCCCTGCCTGACGAGAAGGCGAGAAAGGCGATATTCAAGATTCACCTGGAAAGCGCCAAGTCATCAGTGGACCTGGGCGAGCTGGCCAGGAGGTCAGAAGGGTTCTCAGGAAGGGACATCTCATCTGTCTGCCAGGAGGCGATAAACCACATGGTAAGGGAGATGAACACCAGCCTGACAGACCTCACATCAAAGCAGGTCTCCAGTTACAGGCTCAGGAGCAGGCCCCTCAGCGAATCAGATTTCCAGGAGGCCTTCAGCAAGATAAAAGCGGCGACAAAGATGCCGGAGCTCAAGAAGTACGGGGACTGGCAGAAAGACTTCGGCGGCTGATATTATTCTTCCTGGTCACCGAACGCGCCAAGGTTGATGAATATCCCCAGAACGCTGCCTTTGGGAGGGTAATGAACATGGTTCTCAATCATCTGGTGGACATGTCCGAATGAATTGGAGAACCAATCCCCTTCATTGGGTTCTGTGCCTACTGGTCTTTCTGTATTTTCCGGCAGTTCATGGTATCTCTTGTCCAGCCCTCTCTTACTTGCCTTCCCTTTCACAAAGACCATGACATCATTGAACAGCGTTTCCGGGGTCCCCAGCCTGACCAGGGAAGCGGCGAACTCCGCGAACGTGCCATAGAACCTGGACCCGTCTCCGTCAATCACCCTGTCCAGATACTTCAGGACATTACTGCCATAAATCTCCACACTTGAAGGCCTTTTTTCTGCGCTGTCCATCTTATCCATTGGGACAGTTATTTATATCCCTTTCGGTCACAGCACTTCCTTCTCGAAGTACTCCATCATGAATTCGCCTATCTCCTTCTTCCTCTTGACGAGCTTTAGCAGGCCGTCCAGCTTAAGTAATCTGAAATCCTTTGAGACGCCCTTGGCGACATGTGAGGGTATGCCCTTCTCCCTCAGTGCCTTGAATGAGTCTGACAGGCTGTCCTTCATCTTGGCCTCTGCCTGCTTCCACTTCCTGTGCACCTCTGCCACCCATTCCCCGTCATCACTGACCAGTATCCTTCCCATAGGCCTGTACTTCTTCAGGAAGCTCTCTGAGTGCTTCTTGACGTGTATCCTGGGCCCCACTATCCTCCTGACATTTGGAAGGTCCCAGACCTCCATCTCCATCAGTATCAGGCATGTGCCCTTGGTGAATTCAGGGTCTGACCAGACATCATACCCTATCACATGGAACTCGTATTCCTCCATTATGTCCCTCAGCCTCCTGGCTGTCTTCCTGAGCTGCGGCCAGAGAACATCCTGTATGACCTGGGGCTGATTGAATGTTATCCCGAGCATGAGGGTCTTCCTCTTCTTCACTTCCTTCTCTATCCTTCCCAGGGTTATCTTCCTGGGCTTCCTGAAGAAGAATGTCATGCTCGGCTTCTTCCTGAACCTCCTGCAGGAGTCCACCAGCCTGGCGAAGTTGGCAGGCGAGATGGCAGCAGCCACGTTCCTGAGGGGGTCGACAGGGTCTATCAGTATCAAGGGCTGGCCTTTGAACCTATTCAGTATCTCCCCTGGGGCAGGATGGTGCTTCTCAGGGTCTATGAAGACTTCGCCTGCCTCCCACCTGGAGGCTTCCTTCACGAATGCCTTGAATGAGCCGTAGTATACTATAAGGAGCTCGCACAGGTAGCCTGACAGCCCCAGGACCCTGGTGTCAGAGCCGTACACGCCTATCCCCTTTGCGAAGCGCTTCAGCAGCCTCACCTCAGGCACCAGGTCAGGCCTGAAGACCGACTGCAGCCACCTGTTGTGGAAGGGTGTCCTGTCAACAGCTGACTTTATCTTCTTGGCGGACTTCAGCTTGTAGCAGGGGACGAAGTCCACTGCATATTCCCCCACCTTGGCCCTCACATAAGGGTGCTCTGCATACGCTATCTTGTGCTTGCCTTTCAGCTTCCTGACTATCCTCTTCCCGAACTCTATGCCGAGCTTCTCCAGCTGCTGCCTGGATGTGTCCTCAGGGAACATCATGAAGACATCGAATTCCTTCTTGTCAGGCATGTATGTTCCCCTTGTGTAGGAGCCTGCAAGTATGTGGGAGAGCTTGTGGGGCTTTATCACCTCATCTGTGGCCTTCCTCACCTTCTGGACCATCACCTCTGCCTTTGCGTGCTCCTCTGGGCTTGGCGTGACCTTCCCCAGGACAGAATTTAAAACTTTCTCCATGATTATAATTGGGAGGGTCTACTAATAATTATGTTAAAGCCACGGCAGAGGAAATGCCATGACATCTTCAGTGACGGGATGAACTATATTGATAACAGCACCCTGGAAGAGTACAGGATGGACGGGAGACAGCTGCTTTTCATAGGGGTACAGAAATGCGGACATTGCCCTGAGAAATGCGAGCATTACCATAAGGCTGTGGGGCGCCTTTCAAAACCGAAGCCCGTCGGCCTATAGGATGCCTTTTTAAGGAAGGGGGCCAATTAACAATAGATGTCCAGATACCTGTGCATCGGGACGTTACTTCTTGCAATGCTTATCCTGACCAACGGTGCCTATGCCGCCACATGCGGGGGCACGACACCCTGCTCATGCGGCGACACGCTTACCACGAGCCGCACGCTCACTGCATCAGACCCTGTGACAACAACACCCTGCCCCTGGAACGGCCTTGAGATAAACACGAGCATAGCAATCCTTGACTGCGGAGGGCGTTCGATAACAGGCTCTGCCACAGGGATGAACGGAGTGTACACCCCCAACAACCTTGCTGTGTTATATGTTACAATCAAGAACTGCAGGATATCCAATTTCTACAACGGTATATGGATGGGGGGGACTTCAGCCTTTACAACAATCAGCAGCAACACGATAACAGGAATCACCAATGCAGGCGTGCTGATAAACAGGTCCATAGGCAACAACATAATAGAGCATAATGTCGTGAGCAACAATGATGCCACCTATGCTGTAGGCATATGGATAATAAACAGCATGGCCAATGATATCGTTGTCAACAACACAGCGAACAACAATGCCTGGGGCATCGCTGTGGAGGATACCGCGGGCACACAGGTCAAGAACAACACAGCCAACAGCAACACGAACAGCGGGATTGACATATACTATGTCAGGCACAGCACGATTGAGAACAACACGATCCTGAGCAACAAGAACGGTATCAAGGTATGGGGAGGCGCTTTCAGCAATTCGCTCTTGAGGAACACAGTGAAACTGAACGGCATCGGCATAGAACTGGACTCGAGCGTGGCGACCCACACGGTTGATTCCAACACTGTCTGCAACAGCACGACCAATGATTTCAGTGTCGCCTCTTCAGGCCACAGCGGCACGAACAACATCTGTGACAATGCTGTCGGCTGGAACGACCAGGGAACCACCGGGTGCACCTACAGCTGCGCTGCCCCTCCTCCTTCCACGTGCACTGACGGGACAGCGTACGGCCAGTGCTCTACCACGCTTCCACAATACTGCCAGAGCGGGACGCTTGTAGATATGTGCAGCACATGCGGATGCCCCACCGGGCAGAGCTGCAACACGACGAATGAGGGTTGCTATGTGCCACCCACACCGACATGCACCGACGGCACATCATACGGCCAGTGCTCCACCACGCTTCCACAATACTGCCAGAGCGGGACGCTTGTGGACAATTGCAGCACATGCGGATGCCCGACCGGCCAGAGCTGTAACACGACGAATGAGAGCTGCTACATACCGCCCACGCCGACATGCCAGGACGGGACACCTTATGGCCAGTGCTCGGCTGTGACCAAGCCTTACTACTGCTTAAACGGGACCATTGTGAACAGGTGCACTGTATGCGACTGTCCACCCACAGGCACATGCAACCCGTCAGACGAGATATGCTACCCTGCATGCGCTGACGGGACGCCTTACTACCAGTGCTCCATCACCATGCCGCAGTTCTGCGACGGCGGGACGCTTGTTGACAAGTGCCAGGTCTGCAGGTGCCCGGCAGGCCAGACATGCGACGTGACGACCAACTCATGCTACACAGGCCCGACACCCCCTGTCGTGCTCCAGTGCTCTGTGGACGCTGACTGTGGGGCGGGCAAGTACTGCAGGACAGGAGCCTGCGCCACGCAAGAGCCTGTTGGAACGGCCTGCGACAGGGACGAGCAGTGCGCGTCAGGCCACTGCATCGACAGCGCATGCGTGGAGTGCCTGGAGGACACGGAGTGCGGCGGCACCCAGAAGTGCGAGGATTACGCCTGTGCTGACATAATCTGCCCAGAGGGCGATATCGTGGACCGCGGGTGCGTGCCGTATGAGTGCACAGAGGATGCCAACTGCGCAGAGACCCAGGAATGCGTGAGCAACAAGTGCATCGGGCTTGCGTGCCCAGAAGGCCAGGTGGCCAGGGCACATGCTTGCGTTGGGGCTGCCCTGCCCGGGGTGGGGGACGGCCTCTGGATGTATGCAGCGGTCATTGTAGTCATTATAATACTCATCATCCTGGCCGCGAAGTTCATTTTCTGATAGAATAGACAAACAGCGTCTCGAAGAACAGCTTCTTCCTGTTCACCACCTTGAAGGTGAAGCCAGCCTCTGAGATGTACTCCTCCACCTTCCTGGGCTTGGTCAGGCTGCTTACCAGGAGCAGGCATGTGCCGCCTTTCTTCAGGTGCTTCTTGAGCTGCTTGATGAACCTGACCACTGTCTCATACCCCTCCTTCCCGCCTATGGTGTGGTCCTCCTTCCCGAACCTCCAATCATCCTTCGGGAGGTAGGGAGGGTTGAAGGTTATCAGGTCGAACTTCCCTTTCACGTTCCTGAACAGGTCAGATTCCACCAGCTCTGCCTTCTTCACCTTCTTCCTTACGTACTCTAAGGCCTCAGGGTC
>DAOVIL010000044.1 GCA_030673725.1 Candidatus Aenigmatarchaeota archaeon
GTGAGATGCCCATCCCAAAGAGGCGTACTGCCTAGAAAGTGTAGGATTCTTCAGAAGTTTCAGTGGGATATTAACGCTTCTTTTTCTTCCCGCCTGATATCCACCAGACAAGGTACATTAGCCCGGGAATGCCGACAATCAGGAAACCCCAAAGAAGTGCATACAGCCATGTATATATCCAGTCATTGAACGTCCATGACTGGAAGGCAAGGTTCCACTTGCCAGCTGTCCATACAACTGCCAGCCATATCAGCCAGATAAAGAAGCTGAAGGCGTCGCCATTGTCACGCTTGCGCCGGGGCCGCTTTTTCCGCCCTTTCTTTACAAGCTTTCTGTACCATGGGTATATTGCTATAGTTATCAGAATCGTCCAGCTTCCCACCAGGACAATTTCCCAAAAGATTGCATGCAGGATGAATGTGATGCAATAGCCGACTGTCCATTCCCCAAGCACAGTTGGCACGAGCCCTACTGCCTGCGCATTGGCTACTCTCCAGAGAAATACATAAATTGCTGCGATCACAACTACGGCACAGCTTACAACCATTGCTGTTGTCATTTTCCAGTGCTCTCTTGCAAATTTCTCGTCGAATGACATATGACACAATCTCTTTCTTCTGTTTAGTATTGGACGGATATGGTATAAATAAGTATAGAAAGTGAGGGGCCCCTGAGCGGGCATAGGAAGGGACTTAAAGCTTATCCTCAAGATTCAATATGACAAAGGAGAAGCCAGACAAATACAATCAGGCGAACGAATACTTCAGTGTAAAGAGACAAAATACGCTGTTCGTGCCTGGTGTAGGGCACGAGAATGCCTTCAGGATGCATATCCAGACTGCCGGGAAGGCGGCAGTCAAGCTGAAGAAGTACCAGCACGTATTGGAGGAGCTCAGCGGGCTCAGGGTCCAGATACCTCCTTCTGTGGTTTCAGGGGAGGCACAGGCTGCGGTCTTCAAGTGCGAGCAGAATACAAGGGAACCTGTGAGGGAATACAGTATAGACAAGCTGGATTATGTTCACGCCAGGAGCGTGCTGGGCTCCTATATAGGCATCAGGAAGCTCGAGAATATGGGCGTCCAGAGGCTTAATGAGGACATCAGGAAGCTCCATATCATAAGGGACGTGCTGGAAACTGCCCGGGTCTGAGGCCCTCAGGGCATTTATATTAACTCAGGGAAATACTAAACATGGAGAAGAGGAAGCTTGAGGAGAGGGAAGTACTGCTGAATGTCTTGCTGACTTTCATAACCTTCGGGTTCTTCGGGATATACTGGGTGGTGGCCAGCAAGAGGGACATAAAGAGCAGGGGAGGGGACATCCCGACCTGCTGGCTGATAATAATACCCTTTGCGAACATCTATTTCTACTACAAGTACTGCAGGGCAGCTGCCAGGCTGTTCAGGCAGAAGGGCGACTGGATAGTATATTTCATACTTTCCTTCATACTCTGCTCTGTAATCATGCTTGCCCTTGTGCAGGACGAGCTGAACAAGATAGTGAGAAGGGAGAAGAAGGCTTCCAGGAAGG
Organism: Candidatus Aenigmatarchaeota archaeon; assembly: GCA_030673725.1. GTDB lineage: Archaea > Aenigmatarchaeota > Aenigmatarchaeia > QMZP01 > QMZP01 > DAOVIL01. The sequence continues at coordinate 1,531 of DAOVIL010000044.1, forward strand.
CAGCTTCTCCGAAAGGGAAGAAGCCTGCCAAGAGGAAGTGAGAGACAGGAACGGGCATTTATTGGTTTCTCACCAATAATTAAAGCAGTATGGCAAAGAAACATAGCATATTTTTAAGGGCTGCCAGGCAGGAGGAAGCGGTAGCCAATAAAACAAAGGACCCTGGTGCCCGGACGCAGCGGTATGAGCATGCTGTCCTCCTTTATGAGAAGGGAGGGGATCCGGAGCGCGCTGCCAGGATATACATGAAACTGGCGGCGAGAGAGAAGGACCCGGGAAAGAAGGAGGGGTTCTATCAGAAGGCCTTGGAAGAGGCAGGCAAGTCAGATGACAGGGCTGGGGCGTACGCCGACCTGGTGGGGATGGTGAAGGACCTGGGGATGAAGGGAGAGTTCTTTCACCTGGCTTCTGTGGAGGCTGAAAAGGCCGGCAACATGGCGGACGCAGGAAGGTATGCAGGGCTTGCAGGCAGGAACTACGAGCGCGAATCAGTCAGGAAGAAGGGCGAGCCTGAAGAAGCTGATATGGCAGAGAAGGCCTCTGAGAATTACAGGAAGGTGGCAACCCTGAGCAAGGTGACTGCCGGCATGATGGAAGCGGCCGATGAGCTCATGAAAAGGGCTGACGAGCTGAGGGCGAAGGAGAAAGCGAAGAAGGCAAAGAAAGGGGAGAAGGTGAAAAAATGAAAGTATTGACAAAGAAAGAGGAGAGGCAGATAAAGGCTGACGTGAAGAGGAGGGGGAAAGATGACCTGAGGATGTTCAGGAAGCTGCACAGCCTGTTCAGGAAGGCATACAGGCTGGAGTCAGCCAGGAAGATGGATATCAAGAGGGCCAGGAAGGTCGAGGAGGAGATACTGAAGGTGTTCAGCAGGATAAGGGCTGACATACTGGCTGAGCTGAACTATTTCGACATGCTCAAGCCCAGGAATGACATGGAGAGGGCCCTCATACTGGCTTTCGGGCCATTCCTTTCCCCGAAGCCCGCGCACATAAGGGAAGTGGTGCGGTACCTCAGGCAGGAGGGGTTCACCATGGCGTTCATAAGCGAAGAGCCGGGAGGACCTGAAGGGATGGGAAGGCCGAAAATGAAGGCGATGTACAAGCGCGAGCCTGTGGGGGAGATCGACCTTAAGCCAGATGGCTTCTACACGATGTTCAAGAGGGCGGCCGAGAAGGAAGGGAAGAGCAGCCTGGCAGACTCCTGGATGCTCGGCCTCATGGACACCATGGGCATACCTGAGTCTGAGAAGCCGAAGTACGCGCCTAAAACAGGCTGAATGCCTATTCCTTCCTGAACGTCCAGTTCCTGTATTTTGGCTTGGGAATTTCTGTATGGCAGTGCGCACAGTAGACGCCTGAGACAGGTATGCTGTCCGTTATCGCGTCCCTTATGGGGATGAACCTGCAGTCTTCCGCCTTCCCTGAGATGTGGCCTTTCGCAGTCAGTGATGCCACTTCGTCCCCGTATACGATTATGTCGTCTGCCCATCTCCTGAACCTTTTGTGGGTGGGTATCTCTGCCTCCCTGAGCTTCCCGTCCCTGGTCTCCCTGTCGTCGCAGGCCTGGGCGTCGCTCGCGTCCCTGTCCACGTCCCTCAGGCACCACCTGAGGCGCTCAAGCTCAGGGCAGCTGCAGCCGCCCAGGACAGGGTAGAACTGCTCTATATGGGGTTCGGATGCCATAAACATATATTCACCAAAAACCTTTTATTGTGAACCTTTTTAAGGGTGCCGGTTACTGTGTTTTTTGTCACTGTTTTGGAGTGAACCCTTATTTGCCTAGACGGGCTTCCTGGCGCCGTACATTGTGCCCTCTGTGTCCAGTATGTGCCTGAGGCCGGTCCTTCTCGCAGGTGATGAAATGGGAAAGGTCATAAGAGCTTTATTCAGGCTCTTCAGCAAGGTTCAGCTCCCCTGCCTTCGGAATATCGAAGTGCTCAAGCCAGTACTGGTGGAGGGCTCCCATCACCCTCATGAACATGGGCCTGGGGTTCTCCATCTCCAGCTTCATCCTGCAGCCGCCTATGCCGAGCCTCCTGAATTCGTCCCTTATGCCCAGGAGATAAGTGACCTTCAGGTTCCCGTTCTCCACCACAGGGTAGACGCTGAACGCGAAGTCAGCGGCTTCCTTGTTAGCCTCCCGGGGCTCCACCCTGAGGACAGTGGACACCCTCTTGCCCATCTCCTCCCTGAGGGGGCAGTCCCAGATGCCCTTGCAGTAATCCTTCCTGAAGCATTGCTCGATATTATAGTCTGCCATGGTTCTTTCTTGGAGGCAGTATTTTTATTGTTTCCAGAACTAGGGTATGCACTTCCTGGGGGGCTTCCTGAGGAACTCCTCCAGTATTATTATGGCGCGGCCTATGTCCTTCAGGCTCGCTATGCCCATTGTCGTGTGCATGTTCCTGACAGGCACGCCCACCACTGTGGTGGGGATGCCGCCCTTTGAGACAGCTATGCTGAGGGCGTCTGTCGTGCCCTCGTCAGACACGTCCATCTGGAGGGGCAGCTTCTTCCCCTTCGCTATCTTCATGAGGTACTTGTCCAGGCAGATGTCTGACATCATCTCCTCGTCCTTTATGGTTATGGTCGGGCCCTTCCCGACCTGCTTGCTCACCTCATGGGGATGCTCCTTTGCGTCGTCAGAGTTGGTCACGTCCACCACTATGGCCAGGTCAGGGCTTATGTTGAACAGGGAGGTCTTGGAGCCGTAAAGGCCTATCTCCTCCTGCACAGTGAAGACGAAATATATGTCTGCGCTTGACTTCCTGAGCTTCCTGGCGAGCTCGAGCAGGATGTAGCAGCCCACCCTGTCGTCCAGGGCCTTGCCTGATATCTTCCTGCCGAACATGCAGGACTTCTGCTCCAGGTTCAGGAAGGCCCCCACGCTGACCCCCCTGTTCGTGAGCTCCTTCTTGCTCATGCCTGTCTCCACTATCAGGTCCTTTATCTTCGGGATTTCCTCGACCTCCTCGTCATCGCTTATCTCAGGCGTGGTCACTATCCCGTGGATCATGCCCCTCCTGGCCTTCATGTGCACCCTCTGGCCTATGAGGGAGATGGGCTCTATCCCGCCTATTGAGGAGCAGCGTATGTTGCCTTTCTCTGTCACGGCCTTCGTTATCAGGCCTATCTCGTCCATATGGGATGTCAGCAGCATCTTCGGCCCCTTCCCCTTCCTGTGGGCTATTATGTTCCCGAAGTTGTCCACCCTGACGTCCTTCACGTGCTTCCTTATCTCCCTCAGGATGGCCTTCCTTATGTCGCCTTCATTCCCGCTCGTCCCTGGTATCTCCATCAGCTTCATCAGCAACCTGGTTGTCATTCCTCTTCCTCCTTCTCCTCAGGGGTTCCCTTTGGTTTGGGTTTCCTGCCCCTGTAGAAACGCACTGCAGCTATCACTATGATTGCTGCCAGGCCTGTAAGCAGGTAGAGGGCATATTCCGGGAGCACGAAGGGCCTCTGGCTGCACCCATGGTCTTCTATCACCTGGTTCTCCAGGCAGAACAGGGCTGAGCAATACCTGTTCAGGCACTCCTGGTGGGAGGGGCAGTCCTGGTCAGTCTCGCAGTCATAAGTGAAGCATTCATGCTGCCTGACCACGCCGTCAGGGCAGGAAACAGGCTTGCATGCGCCTCCAGAGCATGTCTCTGAGGTCGGGCACTCAGAGTCTGATATGCAGAAGACGCATCTGCTGCTGACGCAGTGGCCTGACTTGCAGAAGACGTCCCTTGCGCATGAATGGCCAAGCTCCTTCCTGTCCCTGCAGTATGGGCCGAAGCAGTATCCCTCCGGGCAGTCTGAATCCAGGATGCAGTGCACCATATAACATTCGTCAGTGGTCTCATTGCATACCGTGTCAGCAGGGCAGCCGCACAGCGTGCAGTTCCCCGCCAGGGTGCCGTTGACGCAGATGTACGGGGTGTTGGTGGAGCACATGCCCCAGGCAGTGCCGTCAGAGCACATGTCTGCAAGGAAGCATGACCCGCTCGTGGTGTTGCACCCGTATCCTAAGGGGCATCCGCACCTGCCGCAGTTGTCCACCAGGTTCCCCTCCTCGCAGAGCTTGGGCCCGATGGCGGCGCACTGGCCGTACCTGGTGCCGTCGGCGCACCTGAAGGGGGATTCCACATAGCAGCCTCCTGTCGTGTTCTTGTCGCAGGCCTGGCCTGCCGGGCATGCGCAGATGGTTCAGTTGTACCTCAATGTCCCCTCATCACAGTATAGGGGCTGCTCTGAAGGGCACA
>DAOVIL010000136.1 GCA_030673725.1 Candidatus Aenigmatarchaeota archaeon
CTGCTGGGCCTTGTTGTCCCCATGGCTCACCTTTGTCAGGAACATGGCCAGTATGATTATTATCTCCAGGAGGTAGAATCCTATTATCAGCTGGAATATGGAAGGGGAGAGGGATGATTCGCCGAAACCGAACGACATGGCGAAATTGCCCACACCTAAAGCGTCGCCTGTCCCCATGCCTTCCAGGTAAGTCCCCAATTGGCTCAGCACAAGCGTTATGACGTCTGCCATTGAGACTATCAGCCCCAGTATGAGGGGCGTGAGCATGTATGCCTGGAACTTCATGCTTGAGCTTGTCTCCTCAAGCAGGTCCTGCATGTACTCCTGGGTCTCCCTTATGTTCTTCAGGTACTTGGATATCCTGAGCATGGACTCTGAGGCGAACATCACCCCTCTCTTGGCTGTGTCCACTATAGTGGTCATCACGTTCCTGATGAGCTTGGAGGGGTAGAACAGGAGGGAACCGTACTGCTCATCGAACAGGGCCTGCTCGAACGTGAAGCCCAGGCTCCTTATGTTGTTCAGGGTACGCTTGAACAGACCAGCTATCTCCAGGTCCTTCAGGTCGTCTATGGAGGACTCTATCGCCACCTCTGTGGGCATGCCCCCTGCTATCCTGTTCCCAAGCTGGAAGAGCGCGAGCTCAAACTCGCTCTCTGTCTTTGTTATGGCATTGGAGACCCTCAGCTTCTGGAAGTTGGCGAGGTAGAAGTACGAGGCCATGGAGAACCCGATGCCAAGTATCACCATGCTTGACATCACCAGCGGTACGATGCCCATCTCCTGTGCCATCCCGCCCACCAGGATATCCGGATTGGACATGAAGAACATGATGGAAGGTATCAGGAAGACCGCCAGTATCAGCAGGGAGATGGGAAGGACAGGCACCTGCTTCTTTCCCATGAAGAAGTGCCCCTTCCTGGGTATGTCCGGGTGCTTCTCCAGCCCTATGGCAGAGAACGTGACCGGGCGTTTCCTCAGAGTGGTGATTATGAACCAGGTTATCATTGCGGGTATGGCTATGTTGTAGCCTAGCACGAAGTACTCGGGCCTGGCTATGTCAGCCATGAAGACTGCAGCAAGCGGCGCCATTATGGTCCCCAGGACAGGCATTATTATGCCCATCATGTGTATGACCATCACAGGCATCTTCAGCTCCTGGGCATAATGCTTCATCCTGGTCTTTGTGCCTTCCAGCACAATGTCCAGGGCCTCGTCCAGTATCTTGGCCGACCTCTCAGGCACCTGGGTGGTGCTGTCCCTTATCAGCCTCATGGCCTCAGAGAACTCCTCATTCTCTGGCTTCCACTTCGTTATGTAGGCATCCATCGCCTCCCAGGCCCCTGCGTACTTCCTCATCTGTATGTCCCACATGAGCCTTCTCATGTCCCAGGCCAGCGCGCCTGTAACGTTCACTGCGGCGAACCTGAAAGCACGCTCCAGGTTGGGCGACATCCTCATGGAAACAACCATATACAGGACAGCCAACACTACCTGGGAGCTGGCCTTGATACGCAGCTCCTTTATCAGGTTCACAGGATATTTGAAGAGGTAATAGCCGGCAAGAGCGCCTATGGCCATTATCATGACGCCTCCCATGACTGGGATGCCCAGCCCTATTATGAGGACTATCCCGAGAAGAACGAATAGCATGGCAGAATTGATGAACATGCCCATCACGCCTTCGGGCGTTATCTTGAGCTCTGCAAAGGCGATTGCCTGCTCCAGCTGCTTCTTGGCGTCCGCAGGAGGGGTTAGCTTCATGACCTTGGAAGACGTCTGGCAGAGCTTCTCATACCAGTTGAGCGGCCTTTTCTCCTTCTCCATGAAGGTCCTGTATTCCCTGCTGGTTATGGTGGGAAGCTTCTCCTCCTCCTTGTAGGCAATCAGCCTCCTCTTGTAATAGGGGACGGCCTCTGGCAGCGGCTTCTTTTCCTTTTCCTTGTCCTTCTTCTTCCCCCCGAAAAGACCCATATTTAATTATTGTCCCCAACTTGATAATAAAGGGGAATTAAATGGCCCAATATGTCGATGA
>DAOVIL010000099.1 GCA_030673725.1 Candidatus Aenigmatarchaeota archaeon
AGCATGAAACCCTGGTCAGGTACTGGAGCAGGGCCCTGGGCCACAAGATAGTCGAAGACGAAATAGGCCCTGTGATTAGGGCAAAGGCTGTTGGGCATCTTCAAAAGGCTGCTGAAAGAGCTAGGGCACTGTATGCAAATAAGCAGGTCGTTGAGTATTATTCCAGGGCCATTGAGATATTGGACCAGGACCTTGGTGTTGATTCGGAGATAAAAAAGGCTGAGCTTTTATTTGAAAGAGCCAAGGCCTATATGGTATTGAATGATAAAGAATCCGCACGCCAGGATTTTGAAAGAGTCGAAAATATAGGGTCCCTTACAAAAGCTGGGGGACTGGAAGCCGAAGGTTTGGATGGGCTGGGAGCCCTGGCCCGGGGCGAAGACTTTGATGATGCCCTGGCATTACTGCAGAAAGCTGCGAGGATAGCAGAAAAAACCGGTAATGAGGAAATATTAGGGAATATCTATAACGAAATGGGAGTGGCTTATCAAATGATGGTGCCAGGGACTGAGCCCCAAGAGGCCGGGGAGCTCTTAAGAAGTGCCTTGAAATTCAATCTCAGGTCAAAGAGGATTTTCAAAAGGTTTGATAATAAGCTTCCCCTGGCCAAGGCATACGGCAACATCGGAAATATATGTTTTTTTAGAGGGAATTACAATAAGGCAGCAGAATCCCATGAGCAAGCTGTTCGGAATTACAGTAAGGCAGCAAAATTTCATGAAAAGGCTGTCCGAATCAAGGAGGAGATAGGGGACATAGGCGAGCTGGGAACAAGCCTAATCTCTTTGGGAACAGTTCTTGAGAGAGGCGGCGACCTTCAAAGGGGTTTAGACTGCACTTTAAGGGGGCTGGACTATCTGGAAGAGGCTGACAAGAGAAAATACCAAATCAATGCCCACATCAACCTGGCGATTTTCTATTCCAAACTGGCAGAGGGAGAGCCAGACGAATCAGCCAGGCAGCAGCACAGGGAATATGCAGCAAAGCATGACAGCCGGGCAGAAGCATTGATAGAGGAAATGGGAGGACCAGACCATTTGAAAACCCTTATGCTAAAAAACAGGGAAAACTACAAGATAAGGGACGGACTTTAACAGCAGATCATATGATGCTGGCCCTGGTTATCTTCACGTCCACGACAGGCTTGTCGTTCGGCCCTTTCTCGACCTTTGCCATCGCGTCAACCACTTCCATGCCTGTGATGACCTTCCCGAAAACAGGATGTTTGTCATCCAGGAAGTTGTTGCCCACCAGGTTGATGAAGAACTGGCTCCCTCCAGTGTTCGGCCCTGAGTTCGCCATCGAGATGGTTCCCCTGTCGTTCCTGTTGTGGTCAGTGAACTCGTCCTCTATGGTGTAGCCAGGCCCGCCTGTCCCGGTGCCTGTCGGGTCGCCGCCCTGTATCATGAAGCCGTCAATCACCCTGTGGAATATCACACCGTCATAGAACCCTTCCTTCGCGAGCTTCTCGAAGTTCCCTGCTGTTATGGGCATGTCATCTGCCAGCTCTATCACGATGTTCCCCATAGTGGTCTCAAGAAGCACTTTCGTCTTGGCAGGCGCCGATGGCGCCGCTTCGTTTCCGTCCATAGTTCCCTCCTGCTGCACACAACCTGACACCATCACGATAAACCCTATCGCAAAAAGCACAGGTAAGAATTTCTTCATACCTCTAATTTAGTTCAGTGGTTAAAAAATCTATCTCTCCCTCTTCTCCGGCTCCAGGTACTTCACGCCAAGCTTCCTGCATATCTCCTGTTCAGTTCTGCCTGCCACCATCCTGCCTGTCCTCTTGTCGAACAGGCCGTATTCGTTAAGCTTGTACCCCTTCCTGATGGCGACCCTTCTCATCTCTATGTTGTAGTCCTTGCTTCCTGTGAAATAGAACAGGCCAGCACCCCAGGACTCCGGAGGCAATACCCTAAGGTCTGACTGTATGCCTGATTTCAGTATGACGCTCCCTTTCGTCCCGCCGCCTGCCAGCACCTTCTTCACTCCCTTCATCTTTGTGAACCTGTCTATGACCTTCTGAGGTTCTGTTGACGCCACAAGTATGTCAATGTCCCCCACAGAGGGCCTCTTCCTCCTGAGGGACCCTGCAGTCGATATATGCTTCACTTCTTTCAGCTTCTTCAGGTGCGCTATTACCTTTTTTGCTTCCTTTTCGGCTTCTGCCAGGGGCACCCTCCCTCTTGCGCCCTTCATCAATGCTATGTTCTCCAGGATGTCCTTCTCAGACTTCTCGCCGAACCCTGGTATCTTCGCTATCCTGTGTGCCAGTGCAGCCTTCTCCAGCTGCTCCACACTGGTTATCCCGAGCTTCTCGCTCAGCTTCTTTATCTTCCTTGGGCCCATTCCCTGTATATTCATGAGCATGTTCATGTGGCTAGGCATGGTCTTCTTCAGCTTCTCGTGCGACTGCACTTTCCCTGTCTCCAGGTACTCGACTATCTTTGCTGCTATCGCCTCGCCCACACCAGGTATCTCCTTGAGCGCCTTCAGGCCGCCTCTCTTGTTCACCTTGGCAATGTCCTCGTCCAGCGCTTCCAATGACCTGGCAGCCTGCCTGTATGCCCTGGGCTTCCAGTCAACTCCCTGCATCTCCAGTATGTCAGCCATCTCAAATAATATCCCAGCCAGCTTCACGTTCCTCTTCGGCATGATTATATTTCGTCGGACTGGGATAAAAACAAGGCATATAAATCCTGGAAGGAATTCTATACCATGGCAGAGGTAAAGGTCCTCATACAGGGCTATGTGAGGGAAGAAGGCGATGCTGAAATAGTGTCATCAACAACCACCCTGATAAGGCATGGTGAACTGAACATAATAGTCGACCCTGGGATGAACAGGAAGATGCTTCTGGAAGCCCTGGAGAAAGAGGGGCTGTCACCTGAAAAGATTGATTATGTCATCCTGACCCACTACCATCTGGATCACATGCTCCTTGCAGGCATATTCACGAACGCCAAGGTCATGGATGACGGCTCAATATATTCCTGGGAAGGAAAGCTGGAGGACCATGACGGAAAGGTGCCTGGTACAGATATAGAGCTCATCAG
>DAOVIL010000009.1 GCA_030673725.1 Candidatus Aenigmatarchaeota archaeon
ACAGCAGAGGCATACGCCGCGTTCCACTTGGGACACGACTGCATAGATGTGATGACTGTGAACTCGTACCTGGGATTCGATGGCGTGAAACCATTCCTTGCATACGCTGGTGAAGATAAAGGAAAGGGCATCTTCCTGCTCGTCAGGACATCCAACCCGTCTGCAGGCGACTTCCAGGATGAGATCAGCGTACTCCGTGATAACGAGCGCGACCTGATTGCCGAAAGGCTGGAGAAGGCTGGTCTTGCATCGCTCTACGACTGCTCGCCAGTGTTCGCCAGGGAAGGCGAAGTACTGAAGGGTGACACAAAATTAGAAAAGGACACCTTCGGCAGGACGTTCGTTGACGCACACTCAGATGTCGCAGTGGCACCCAACTACGTGAGGATGGCTTTGCTCGCCGACAGGTGGGGAGAGGAATCCATAGGCGAGTCTGGCTGGTCATCAGTCGGTGCAGTGGTTGGCGCAACCTGGCCAAAGGAAGGACAGATACTGAGGGCACTCATGCCCTACACAATCTTCCTGATACCAGGTTACGGCAAGCAGGGCGGAAAGGCTGAGGACATACCGCTGTTCGCAGGCGATCTTGACAGCCCAGGCGGCATACTCGTGAACTCTTCCAGGCAGGTGAACTTCGCATACAAGGAAAAGAAGTGGGAAGACAAGTTCAAGCCCACAGATTTCCACCATGCATCCGCAGCAGAGGTCGACGACATGAACGAGCAAATAAACGGGGCCCTGCAGAAAGCCGGCAAGCTTGCTTGGGTAGCATAAGCCAATTCAAAGGGAATTAACGTTCCCTTCTTCTTTTATTATTTTCGGTCAATTAGTCGTATGGCTGTCGAAGCTTTGAAGGGGATTGGACTGGCAGGCAATGAGGCCAAGGTGTACGTCACCCTGCTCAGCCTGGGCTCTGCTCCTGTGGGCAAGATAACCCAGGAGTCAGGCGTGCACAGGCGTAATGTCTATGACGCCCTGGAGAGGCTGATGAAAAGGGGCCTTGTGGGCCATGTGACCAAGAAGAGGGCCAAGTACTTCCAGGCAGCCAACCCGAGCAGGCTGCTCGACATACTTTCTTCCAAGAGGTTCATGCTGGACGAGCAGGAGAAGAAGCTAAGGTCCCTGCTCCCGAACATGGAGAAGATGCATGACACCAGGAAGAAGGAGGACGTCAGCATATTCTGGGGCAGAGAAGGCGTCGTCACCATCCTGAACGACATCATAAAGACAGGGAAGGAGAACCTGGTGCTTGGGGCCTTTGTGCCGAAGAATCTGCTGGCCGTTATCAAGCATTACCATGCGAGAAGGATCAGGGCCAAGGTACCCCTCAGGATGATATTCAACAAGTCAGACCTTGAAAGAGGGAAGAAGCTTGCAGAGAAGCCCTACACGAAGGTGAGGTTCATGCCCAAGGCATACGAGTCCCCCATCACCATCAACATATACGAGGACAAGGTCGGCCTGCTCATCTGGTCTGAGCACAAGCCCATGGGCATACTCATGAAGAACAACAACGTCGGCATCGGCTTCAGGGAGTTCTTCAACATGCTCTGGTCAGTCGCCGAGACCGCTTAACTCTCTTATTTCTTCAGGACAAATAGTATTGAATGTGTGAGGACCTATCACCACATACCGATTTAATGAATTTCGTGAAGTCCTTGTACATGAATGAACACCAAATAAAGTTCGCTGATTCTGGTCTCAAACACGGGGCCCTGAAGTTTGGTAGCTTCACACTAAAGTCCAAAAGGAACTCTACCTACTTCTGGAACGCTGGCAACGGCTATTCTACTGGCGAAGGCCTGTACGTTGTGGCCGGTGCCCACGCACGTCAGATAGGCGAAGCAATGAAAGAGGGAACAGAAATAAACATCCTGCACGGACCTGCAATGAAGGCTGTCCCAATCGTGCCAGTAACAGCTGACAAAATGTACAAGGATGATGGCACTAATGTCAGGTTCTGCCACGATGTGCTGGAAACCATAGCGACCCCAGCAGAGGCTCTGAAACAACTGAGAAATATCAACATAGAGATCATTGACGAGATGGTCGTCCCTGACTTCGAATACACCGGAAAGGGTGCCAGGGAGTTCTCTGAGGAGTTTGCAGAGAAGCTGAGAGGAATTGATGCAACCTTCGTGTTGGCAGAACCGCATGCTGGTATCGTAGCTGCAGCGCTGATGGTGAAGGAAGCATACGAACATGGCTTGAATCTGCGCTGGGGTTACACCAGGCCGGTACCAAAACTAGAGAAGGGAGACCCGAGGGAAGCATACCTTGTCGGAAAGATGGAAGAAGGTGACAGGGTGTTGGTAATCAGAGGAGAAAACGAGCCAAGTCCACCCATCGCAGGCGACCTCAGGGAAGGAGACCATGTAGCCATGGTGGACGATGTCACGACCGACGGCGGAACCAAGATAACTGGATGGGAAACATTGACAGGCTACAGAGACGGACTCACATGCGCAGGCGTCTACATCCAGCTTGACCGGCAGGAGATGGTAAAGGGTACAGACCAGACCGCAAGGCAGAGGCTGAAAGAGAATGGCATGGAACTGAATGCCATCCTAGAGGCCAGAGAGATGATTGCCCACTACCACCGCACTGGCGTGATATCGGACGAGCAGCTGCTGGATTTCGTACAGCAGCAGGCAGATTTCGGAGCCAAGTCCCCTCCTAAGGAAGAATCCAAAGAGTGATTCCAATTTAAAATTTTCTTTCAATTTTCATTATGGACAGGCTTGGCTATGCAGTGGACAACTTGTACGGGTTCTTCCATTACACCACACTATCCAGGCTGCCTGAGAGGTTGGCAGTCCCCCTAGGAAGGTGGCTGTTCAAGAGGATGCCCCTGGAGTGGTTTGACATCTATGACACGAGGGACGAGAGGCTGGAGGTTGACCTGGACGGGCTGAAGCTGCCCAACCCCGTGATACTGGCTGCGTGCTACCATGACCCGAAGATACTGGAGAAGGCGATGAGGCTGGGGTTCGGGGCTGTCGTGGGAAAGGCCACCAGGGAGCCGAGGGAGGGCAACCCAGAACCCACCATACTGAGGAAGGGGAAAGGGTTCGTCAACAGTGACGGGTACCAGAACCAGGGAGTCGAGGAGCTGAAAGGCATCTTCAGGGAGATTAGGGGGGACATCCCCCTTGGGGTGAGCATTACAGGCGACAGCATAGACGATTACCTTTATGTGGTCGGGGAGCTGGGTCCATTTGTTGACTTCATGGAACTGAACCTGGGCTGTCCGAACACTGATTACGGCCTCAGCTTCTACAGCAAGCCTGAGAGAACCAGAGACCTGTTCAAGGGGGCAAGGATGTGCACCAGCAAACCCCTTATCGTGAAGGTTGCCAGGGGCGAGAGGTACAGCGACACCAACTTCGGGGTGATAGTGCCCAACGCCATAAGGGAGGGCATAAGGATAATAGACCATGCCAACACCCTGGAGGTGGAGGAGCCCAGGTTCCACAGGGGGATAGGCGCGCTGAGCGGGCCTGAGCTGTTCGAGGACACCAAAGGCAATGTCGGGAATCTGCACACGGAGTTCGGGAAGGACATCAGGATAATAGCCACAGGAGGGATAGACGACCCGGGCAAGGCCTACAGGGCCATGAGGAGGGGGGCCAGCGCAGTGGGCTTCATCACAGGCTTCATCACAGAGGGCCCCATGCTTCCCAGGAGGATAAACGAGTACATCATAGAAAGGCTTAAAGAATCTGGCATCAAGAATATACAGGATGTTACAGGAGCGTTTTGGTTATGACTTACGATCTGGTCCTGGAAGGGCACGCGTTTGACGCAACCGCTAATTTTGGATATGTCTACATAGGCATAGAGAACGGCAGGATAGCAGAGATAAGCGAGAAGGCTCTGGATGGCAGGAAGATTATACGCTGCTCTGGGAACCAGATAATCATGCCTGGTTTTATCAACACCCATGTGCACATGAGGGAGCCCGGTTACACAGAAGCTGAGGGGTTCAAGAGCTACCAGAGGGTGGCTGCTGCAGGCGGCATAACCACCGCACGTGACCAGCCCAACAACCCGGGATATCCGACCACGACAAGGGAGAGACTGGATGAGAAGAGTGCGCTCGCCAAGGCGAAGGCGCCGTTCATAGACATAGGCTTCATCGGAGGGGTAAGGCTTGACCCTGAGCCAGACCGTGATGAGATGAGGAGAATGGCTGAGGTGACAAACCTATTCAAGATATTCTGGACAAGGAGCGTAGGAAACATGCACCAGCCAGACATATTGAAAAGGTATGGCCAGATAGAGGCAGGGTACGCCATCCTGGGTGAGCTGTCTGAGGAGATGGGGAAGGTCCTGAACATGTCCAACCACTGCGAATATGAGGAGCTGAACACGTACGGGGAATGGTTCCACAGGGACTCAGAAGACCCGAGGGCGCTGTCATGGTCCAGGCCTGGAATGGGAGAAGGTTTCGAGATAAAGAGGGCGCTGGAATTCGGTAAGAAGTATGATGTTCCTGTGAATATCTGCCACCTTTCGACAGAGGACGGCAAAAAGGTCTTTGACAGGAACTCCCTGATGAAGGACTGGTTCGAGCTTACTGGCCACCACCTTCTCCTTTGCGAGGAGGACATAACAGGCCCGTTCAGAAAGATGTACCCTCCCCTCAGGCCAAGGAGTGACATGATGGCGATGAGGGAGCGAATAAACGGGTACAGGGAAGGCTGCCAGAGGCCAGGTGACGGAGTGATACTGGCATTCGACCATGCTCCGCATCCAAAGTATAAGAAGGAAGGCGGCATATGGGAGGCATCTGCAGGCATACCGTCTGACGAGCATTTCGGCCACGTTGTTGCCCACTTGATAACAGAATGGGGGATACATCCCAAGACAGCGGCAAGAATTAGTTCTTGGAACGCCTCCAAGTTCCTGGGCCTCATCACCAAAGGGCTGATAGACGAAGGCTATGACGCTGATTTGGTGGTGCTGGATCTCGGCAAGAATTATATTGTTGCGCCGCCTTACCAGACCAAGTGCGGCTGGGCTCCATATGCGGGCACGGAGCTCGGCGGAAAGGTCAGCTACACCATAGCCAAAGGCAGGCTCATCTTCGAGGACGGGGAATTCAGGTTCTAGATGTCATCATGGTAGTCTTTGTGGTAGGGGCAGTATTCCCCGTCATGGTCTTCCCAGAAAATCTTGGTGCTCTCTTTGGTGCCTTTGAAACCCCAGCAATCATGCGCTTCTGCAACCTTCTTCAGGGCAATGACCTTGTCGGCAAACTCCCTCGTCGCTATCCATGCCCAAGGCTTGCCGATGAAGTCCCTTCTCTTGAGGCGTCTGTAATCAAACCCCCTTTCTTCAGATATCCAGTCGTCTGGCTTCTCACCGTCTTTCATGAGGTCATTAAACGTAAGGTGAGGGCCGGTATACACCATCCTCCCGCCTTCTACCACGCCGTAGCTGAGGTGGCATGCTATGTCCACGTTCCCTGCCCAAATAGGCAGGTCACGGCTGGTATCATGTTCAGGGTGTATGCCGAATGCAACACAGCTCTTCCATTTAGGGAACATCTCCACGTATGCACCAGACACCAGTTCTACACGGGCCAGCCAGGTGACCTCATTCAGGTGGAGCTGGGTCTCAGGGTCCTGAAGCATCTCCCTTACTTTCTCAGGGTTCTCTATCAGGGCGAATGCGTCCTTCTTTCCGTCAGATGCACTTCCCTCTTCCGCTGCCTTCATGAAGAACGCCCTGCCTTCGTCTGACAGGTCATAGTCAAACGTGACTATTCTGGCATGCTTGTTTATCTCCACAGGATAGTGGGTCATAGGGTATAGAAGGAGCTAATTCTTTTAAGGTTTCCGGTTAGCGCTTTCTCTTGGCCGCCATCTTGATGTCAGAAGCCAGTATCGTCCTCCTGTTGGCGTGCCTGGCGAGCTCTGCGGCGTCCTCTGCCATGTCATTCGCCATCTCTCCTATCACCAGGACGAACTCCCTGGCTGCGGTTTCAGAGACCCTTATGTTGGGGTCGCTCTCCTTCAGTATCTTTTCGAAAGGGAACAGGGGAAGCTTTACTGCCATGGTTAATCCTTGGTTTTTTTATATAAAAAAGGTTTCAATTTGCATTTTTAGCCTGAAGGTGGTTTATATATCATCCTCGGGAATAATCTAAGAGGAGGTTTTACACATGGTAACTGGATACTGCGTTAAGTGCCGAAAGAAGCAGGAAATACAAAAACCCACAGAAGTCACGCTCAAGAGCGGAAGGCCTGCCACAAAAGGCACATGCCCGAAGTGCGGCACCAAGATGTTCCGAATCGGCGGCACCAAAAAGAAGTGATTGCTCCAAAAAGCATTTCATTTTTTTAGTTCTCTTTATATCATTCTCTGTAGAAGCCTATGGCGTGATAGCTCACTATCTCTGATGTATCCCCTGTAACGTCCCCGGAATTGGAGGAGTGCAGCACCTTTGCCTTCAGCCCCAGCTCCTTTGCAGCGTACAGGAGCACAGCTATGGGGCCGTAGCCACACACGCTGGAATCAGCCTTGTCCAGGGCTGTGAAGAAGCCCTCTGGGTCGAGCTTCATTATGGCCTCCAGCACGCCTTTCTCCTTGTTCTCTGCCTCCTCAAGAGAGACATAATGCGAGAAGTCAGAGCTGGCTATTATCCCTGCGCCTGCCTTGGCTGCCAGGCAAACCGCCTTCCCGACTGCTTCACATTCCTCCAGGAACTTCTTGCTGTAGTCACTGTTCCTTATGGATATGGGGACAAAGGCGAACTTGCCGAAGATGCGCTGCAAAAAGGGGAGCTGCACCTCTATGGAATGCTCCCTTTCATGGGCAGTTGTGTCCTCTTCCAGAAGGCTGCACTTGTTCTTCAGGGCTGCTGCCATCTCCCTGTCTATTACAACATTTCCCAGCGGGGTCTCCCAGCTGCCGTTTATCACGACAGAGAACCTGGGGCCCACAGGGTAATGGGATGGGCCCAGGATGATGAAGCGCTGGAACCGTTTCAGGCTGGCTATCGCATGAGCTGCGCTCTTTCCCGAGTAGACGTAGCCTGCATGGGGCGATACCACCATCTCGCTCTCCTGCTTCTCGCTCACGCCTGAGAACAGGCTGTCCAGCTGCTTCAGCAGCACCTTCTTGTTGTCAGGGTAGAAAGTCCCGGCGACTGCTGGATGCCTGCCTGTCATGATAAAGAATTGGGGAGGCTGATATAAATCAGCCTATGTAGGCGTGCTCGTCCTCGCCTTTCTTCTTCTTGCCGCCTGCTGAAGGCCCCTTGAACTGGTGCACCATCTGCTTGTAGAAGTCTATCAGCCTGCTGTCCACTGACGGGCCTATCTTCTTCAGGGCATTATCGAAATCGGCCTTTGTGACTATCTTGGTGTTTATGTTCTTCCTGAGAGCGAACATGCCTGCTTCAGTGCATATCGCCTCTATGTCAGCTCCGGTGTAGCCTGCTGTGTCCTTTGCCATCTTCTTGATGTTGAGGGCCTTCTCTATCGGCATCTTCCCTGTGTATATCTCGAATATCTTCAGCCTTGTCTTCTCGTCTGGTACAGGCACAAGTATCTGCCTGTCGAACCTTCCTGGCCTGAGGAGCGCGGGATCCAATATGTCGGGTCGGTTGGTCGCCGCTATCACCACCACGTTGTGGAGCTCCTCCAGTCCTGATATCTCTGTGAGTATCTGGGAGACGACATCGTCCCTGGCCCTGTTGCCTGTATCAGAACCCCTGTGCGGAGCAATAGAGTCTATCTCATCGAAGAACACTATCGCAGGCGCTACCTGCTTGGCCCTCCTGAAGATGTCCCTTATCTTCTTCTCTGACTCGCCTACCCACTTGGTGAACACCTCAGGCCCCTTTATGGAGATGAAGTTGGCCCCAGCTTCCTTAGCAACAGCCTTTGCCAGGAGCGTCTTCCCTGAGCCGGGCGGGCCATAAAGCAATATACCAGAAGGCGGCCTTATGCCCATCCTCTTGAACGCGTCCGGGTGCTCCAGCGGCCACTCCACCACTTCCTTAAGCAGTGACTTGACCTCTTCCAGCCCTCCTATGTCGTTCCAGGTCACATTGGGTATCTCTATCATGACCTCCCTCATGGCGGAAGGCTCAACCATCTTCAAAGCATTATCAAAGTCTTCCTTCGTGACCTTCAGCTTCTCTACCGCTTCCTGGGGCAGCTCCTTCTCCTTCTTCCAGCTTAATCCAGGCAGCTCCCTCCTCAGCGCTGACATGGCAGCCTCCTTTGTGAGGGCTTCCAGGTCTGCGCCGACATATCCGTACGTTATGTTTGCCAGATGGTCCAGGTCAACGTCCTTCGTAAGCGGCATGTTCCTTGTGTGTATCTGCAATACATCTTTCCTGCCCTTCACGTCAGGCACGCCTATCTCGACTTCCCTGTCGAACCTTCCAGGCCTTCTGAGTGCGGGGTCAAGGGCATTCTCCCTGTTTGTGGCCGCAATGACTATCACCTTGCCCCTGGACTTCATACCATCCATCAGGCTGAGGAGCTGTGACACCACACGCTTCTCAACCTCACCTGTCACCTCCTCCCTCTTGGGGGCTATGGAGTCTATCTCGTCCAGGAATATTATGGACGGGGCGTCCTTCTGGGCTTCCTCGAATATGTTCCTAAGGTTCTCTTCGGACTGGCCGTAGAACTTGTTCATTATCTCCGGGCCTGCTATTGAGAAGAAATTGGCCCCCGACTCGTTTGCCACTGCCTTGGCGAGCAGCGTCTTCCCGGTTCCCGGGGGGCCATATAGTAACACCCCTTTTGGCGGCTCGATACCGAGCTTCGTGAATAACTCTGGGTGTCTTAAAGGTAGCTCTACCATCTCCCTGATCTTTTCTATGGCGGATCCCAGGCCGCCTATGTCCTCATAAGTAATGGTGGGTATTGCCCTTTCTTCCTCCACCTCAACCGCCTGCGGCTTTATCTCAAGCTCAGTGGCTTCCGTTACCCTGACTATGCCTGACGGGTTCGTGCTTGCGACAATGAACCTGGTGTCTGTTCCCATCGGGTTGAATGACATGTTCCCGAACCCGAACATCTTGAACATGTCGTCCTCGAACGGGCTCCTCCTCTGCTTCACTACAGGGAAAGGCATCAAAAGGTCGCCTTTGTGGACAGGCCTCATGAAGAGGTTCTTCCTGACCGGTTCGGGGTTCATCTGCAGCATTATGCCCTTCTGGGCTGGCGCTATCACAACCCTCTTGGCTTCCTTCACCTCGGCCTTCCTTATCTTGACTGTCTCTGCGACAGCGACTCCGGTGTTCCTCCTGCTGATGCCGTCCATCCTGATGACGTTAAGGCCGACATCGGCAGGGTATGCCCTTACCGCTATGGCGCCGGTCTTCCTCTTTCCTTCAAGCTCGACGTAATCCCCTTCCCTTATAGCGAGCTCCTTCATGGTCCTGGCGTCTACCCTGACTATGCCCCTTCCGAATTCGCTCCTGTTGGTCATTTCCCCGACCTTCAGTGTAACTCCGCTTTCTTTTGTCATATCATTTTTCCTTGTTTTATTATACCCCTTAGCACCGATATAAGGTTAATCCCTCACCCTCACTATTATCGAATGCCTTGTCTTTATTATCTCCAGTGTGGGCTCCCTCCTGACGACCTCTATTATCCTGATGTACTTCCGGACCGTTATGTTGTGAAGCCCGGTCTCCTTCGCCAGTTCGTTGATAGAGAGAGGCCTGCCCCTTTCAAGAACCTTCATCATTTCCATCATTATGTCGAGCGGATCTCTTTTCATAGGATTATACCCCCTTCGAGAACCTACCCTTATGACAGGGGCAGGCTCCCCTCTCTATCGGAGGGAACGTGTATATACTGGTAATGTTTCTATATTGTGGTGTATAGACTTAAATACTTATCGGTGTGCCTGGCTTTGCCCTTAAACCCCATTCCACACAAAAACTCGTATTCCACACAAAAACTTCAATCCTTGTTTTCAAACCCTTTTTTTAGCTCTTCATTGCTCATTCGTCCGAAATCAAAATGAATATATCTTGAGTCTGCACTCAGTCCGAACCTGAAAAAGTTGTAAGCGTTGCTTCCACGGTAAGCCTTTCCAGCAACCTTGAAGGCGGTTTCAAGATTATCTATGGCGATATGAAACAGCCATTCAACGACCGCCTTCTTGCCCCATCCTTTGCCTTTACCGGCCTTGTTCAGCCTATCTTCCCAATAATTCTCAATAGTTTTAGCTTCTTTGGTATTGAAGGCATGTCGCTTGATTCTGTGATTAGCGCCCAGACCCTTCTCATCCTTGTCTATCCACTTATGGAGACCTTCAAAGTTAAAGCCTGTCCTCTTTTTACTCAATGCACAATGCACTCTATTGCTTGGCATAACTATGATTTAGAGGAAAGTTTTATTAGGGTAAAATCAGCTTCAAATAGCCTGAGTCCAAATAAAAAGCATGATAGACCTTAATCCATTTATAC
>DAOVIL010000050.1 GCA_030673725.1 Candidatus Aenigmatarchaeota archaeon
AAGGGCAGCTACCAGAAGGTGCAGGAGCTTTTCATGGAAGGCCTGGAAAGGGATGTTGATGCATACAGGGAATTCCATGCCCTGATAGTGGAACTGGCGAAAAAACACTGCAAAAAGAGGCCTGCATGTGAGAAGTGCCCTCTTGCTTCTGGTTGCAAGAGGATGTTATAAGAAATATCATAACAAACCATATAAAGATGCCCAAAAGATGCCAGTGTTTTCTGAGCGAATCTTTTAGTAAACCGGTTATAAGGGCCTTGCTAATTGTTTAACATGGAAGCTGACATAAAGCAGTACATGAAGCCTGAAGAAGAGGAAGCCCTTGACAGGAAAAGGTGCAGGGACACCCACAACTCCGGCAGTATGGGCGGCGTGTACTGGGACGTCATCCAGGACGAGAACGGAAAGGAAAGGGTGAGGGTGTACGGCCCGGACGGAAAGGAACTCAACCTATACCCTGTACCTGAGGATGCCGCCGACGCCCCCGAGTGAAAGGAACTTCTCCCCAGCCTCATGGGAAGCCGATATTATCATTACCTTTGCGCCTGTCTTCTCTGCCAGGTCCATCATGCCCTCTGATTCCCTTACCATCGTCTCTGACACCAGAAGGGTCTCCACAGCGCCTGCTGCAACTGCAGCCTGGGTCTCCTTCTTCCCGTATACAGCCATTCCATTCCTTCCCATCTCTTCAAGAAGCTTCTCGACCATCCTGGTCTCCCTGGACACCCTTGTACTCTCCAGGACCTTGTCTGCTGACGTCTTTATGACTTCCTGTAGGCCTGTCCTGCCTGTGTTGGAGGCCTTCTCCAGGCTTATCCTTTTGGCAAGCTTGGGCTCCTTCTCCTTTATGCGCCTGAACAGGTTCTCCCCCTCGAACCCGGGGCCTGCAAGTATTATCCTCTCGTACTTGTCCTGCTTGGAGAGGTGCTTCATCACATCATCGTAGAAGCCTTCCCTCTTCTCCTCCCCCATCACCTTCCTGAACCTGATGGAGCCCAGCATCTCCAGGCCTGATGCCTTAAGGCCGCCGAAGTCTGCGCCTTCCCTGTCTATCACGCATATGTATAATAAGGGCTCCTTCACCTTCGCCCTCTCCAGCCTGTCCAGCTGGTCCCTCTTCCATTCCTTTGTGACTGTCAGCTCCTTCCCGGGCTCCACCTCTATGGTGTGATACCCTGACTCTGTCCCTCCCCTTATCCTTCCTGTTATCCTTAGCCTGCCTGTCTCATGGAACCCTATCTTCTCTGCCTCCACTGTGAGGGTGACAGGCTTCCTTTCGCCTTTCACTATCTCCTCCCCCCTCTTGAGCGTTATCTTCCTCATGGTCCTGGCCCTGACCATGTCCCCTGGCTCAAGCACCTTCTCCAGGTGCCAGAGGTCGTCCAGGGTCTCTGGCATCAGGGATATCACCCCGTGCCTCATGTCCTTCTTCAGTATGCGCATGCTTTCACCTATTTATATTTAGCAGCTGAAATATTAATCATGGCCAAGTTCCCCAAGATAGGCGATTTCGGATGGCTTATCGTCATAGCAATCGCACTTATGGCGATATTCTACTTCATGACGCCATTATCGTCCACTGTGACGCCCACTGGGGTAAAGGCGATAAAGGAGTTCACTCTGGGCTCTGTGGGGTATGTGGAGGCCATACCTGCAAAGACCCTGGTCCTGGGGACGTTCAAGGTGGGGCAGACCCAGACCAATGTGCTCAGGTCATTGCCCAGGCTCACGCTCTCATCTTCCCTGTTCGGTGCAGACAGCCAGGAGTATGTCATAGACGTGCCTAGCTGGTACCATGATTCGATGGAGAAGCTGGTCATAAACTTCAATGTGGCAGAATCCAACATGTACGGGAACCTGGTCATCAAGTGGAACGGAAGGGAAGTCTTCTATGAGACAGCCAACCCGAGGGGGTATTCGGTTGAGATTACACCTGATTACGTTGAGGAGCAGAACACCCTGGTGGTGATGGCAGAAGGCCCTGGGATGAGGTTCTGGGCCAATACAATCTACGACCTGAGGGACCTGGAGGTCAACCTGAAGTACGGGCCTGTCAAGCTCTATCCGTTTGAGCTGTTCCCGAACGAGCTCCAGTCATTCAGGAACGGGGAAGTGCAATTCTACGGCTCTGGCCCTGGAAAGCTGCTTGTGAAGGTGAACGGCAAGCAGATATACTACAAGACTCCCACAGGCCAGGATTCAGCAGACTTCTCATTCACAGACGTGCCCCTCTCGATGGGGGAAAACATACTGTCATTCGAGACAAGGGAAGGCATAGTGGACCTGTTCAACACAGAGCTTAAGATATTCCTGCTGACCAACCAGATAACCAGGAGCAGGTCATTCAACCTGACCAGCCAGGACCAGCTGGCGATGTCCCAGCAGAGGTTCAGGGGCAGGGTGACCTACACAGTGGAGAGCATAGAGAGGGAAGGCAGCCTTTCCATAAAGCTGAACGGGAACACCTTAAGCGTGCCCCAGCCTGCTGTCGGTGAGAACACGGTCTATTTCACGTCAGGGGACTCCAGGGAAGGGAAGAACACGGTAGAATTCTCAGGGACAGGCTCATTCGAGATATCGAAGGTGCTGATAGAGCTGGCAGCTGCGTAAACCGGATATCTTAAAAACTTCGGTTTCTGACCAGGAAATCGTAATGTTTTTCTACCTTTTCTGTTAACAGCTTAGGTTTTTGTACAGGAAAATAATGCCCTACGCCGGGAACGTTCTCACATTCCGCATTAGTCAATTCAACCATTTCATCAAATACGTGTTTCTTGATAAACTTATCTTCATCCCCTCTTATAGCAAGCACTCTGATGCCATTGTCCCTGATTACACCGATTGCTTCCCTTTCATCAAAACTGAGGGAAGCATACAATCTTCTTGCCAAGTAAGGCCCAGTAACAGGATGGCCTTTATCAATATAATAATCCATGCTCTTGCCAGGCATCTGGTCAAATCTTACCAGTTTTCTTTCACATCCATTATTTTCAAACTGTCTCCTGTTCTCTTCTATCAGTCCGTCAAACATTGCAACCATTCCTCTATCACCGTCTGACGGGTCCCTATGGGCACATGCTATCAAGACAAGCGAGGATACTTTTTCAGGGTTATCAATAGCCATCTTCAATACGTCAAATCCGCCTGAAGAATAGCCGGCCAATAATAAGTTATCTTTGCGGTATTTCGCCACAGCTTCATTGATTATTCCTGATTGTTCGGCTTGTGTAGCAGTCCTATAATCATTATTCGGATATCTCAAGCATTGTCTAGATAAGCCATGGTCAGGCGGATCTACCAATATGCCGCTGTGGCCCTTTTTTTGGAAAAACTTAGCAAGATGGTAACCTACAGTAACATTCAGTTCATCTCCAGGAACAAACACGAAAAACGGAAGCCCTTCAACTGCACTGTCGGGCTTAAAACACTCAACATGAATCATTGTCCCACAATCCAATGTTATCATTTGATGCTCAAAGGGATAATCAGGCATCTTCTCTACACCTCTGTCCCGAAAGGATTGTTATTATCCCTCATAGTTGATTTCTGGCAGTTAATTATAAATAGCCATGCAGCCTATCGCTATTTTATTCACTGTTCCCCTATCAATTAATACACGCCTAAACGGATTTTTATTTCAACTTGGTTAATTATCTAACAGGTGATAGGTTTGAGGATGTGTGAATTCTGCAGGGAGCATGAGGCACTTAACGGGGTTGACTACTGCATGGACTGCAAGGACAAGATAGACCTGGAGGCGCACCTTCTTTCTGAAAAAAGACCGAATGATGACCCGAAGAAGCTTTTCGAAAAGGCGGCAACCACTGTAAGGAAGAGAGAACGGGAAAGAAGGATGAATATCAAGGCCTTCAACATAGAAGGCCTGCAGGGAGCAAAGACAGGGGAGGAAAGGCTTGAGAGGTTCAGGAGGGGCAGGATGTGCCCGTTCTGCTTCGAGAAAAAGGTGGTCCACCAGATAAGGAGCGATGTTAACGGGAACTTATTCTGCCCAGACCCCACATGCGAGCTTCACCAGAAGAGGCCCTGGGAAGAGTTCTCTAGGGCTGTCAAGGCGGGCCCAAGAGGCAGGCTGCAGGCACAGAGAAGGGCATGGAAGAAGGAAATGGAAGTCACAGACATCCTGAAGATGGGAGGAAGGAAAAGGGCCGACGCCCTCAGGAAGATGGAAGAAAGACAAGATGTAGAATCGTTCGACAGAGCAGTCGATAAGCTTAAGTATCATTACGGCGCGAAGTACCAAGGCAAATACCTCCCCATAGTGGGGAACAACTGGTTCAATCTTATATTAGAGGTGGCTCCTGGAGTGACAAGAGAAGTGGACATAACTGAGGTACAGGACATAATATTCACTAAAAAATACCAGGTGCCTGCAGTAAGGGAGGCGGCTTCTGTCGCCAAAGTGGCTGAGGCAGGGGTTCCCATGGCGAGGTCGGCCAGGGTGCCTGCTGTAAAGGAGGTTGGAGGAGTCTCCCTGCAAAGGATGCCTCCCGGATTGACAGCAGTACAGGCTGAGAGCACGCTCAGGGAAGCGCATGCCCTGTACAGGAGCGGGGACCTGGAAGGTTCAGCAGCGCTTCTGAGGGACCTGGGAGCGACCGATGATAACATAAGGTATGTATTCGGGAGATGGGGCGGCACACATCCCCGGAGGCCGGCAGCCCTGCTGGGAGAGCCTCTCCCGAAAATCCTGGAAGCAGAAGGCAAAAGGCCAAAGGTGCGGATTTTCGAGAAAGAAGAGGCCGGGCCTCCACCGTCAGACAAGCAATATGAATGGCTTGACGGGGATGTGGAGCATCTGGAGGAGTATGTCAAGAGCTTTGTCAGGAAGGTGGAGCAGGGGATAGGGAGCAAGAGACCTGAAGACCCGGGATGGGTCTGGGGAAGGATAGAGGCCCATTCCCTCCAGATTGGCAGGCTAAGGGACAGGCTGGCAGACCATCTAAGCAGGAGAGGAAAGGACGGGAAGAACGTGAAGGGCAGGCTGGATGCCCTGGCAGATGCCCTGAACGGCCTTGCAAAGTTTGCGAGAATGCCCTCAGGGAAGGCGCCTGGTGGAGAGGCTGCCCCGTCATTCCTTGGTGCCACTGTAACGACGAGCACTGGCGGAGGCGTATCATACGCGCAGCCTGTCCAGCAGAAAAAAGAGGACGATATGTTCGACCTTCTGGAGGAGGAGTATCTGAGGATAATAAGCGC
>DAOVIL010000017.1 GCA_030673725.1 Candidatus Aenigmatarchaeota archaeon
AACCCTCACCCTCTCCCAGACGCCAACCCCGCCTGCGCCCCCGGCCCCGCCTGCGCCCACACCCTCAGGAGGAGGAGGCGGTGGCTACGGTGGTGGTGCTCCCTGCACAGAGGACTGGGTTTGCAGCACCTGGGGCCCCTGCATAGGAGGCACGCAGATAAGGACTTGCAGTGACGACAACTCGTGCGGCACTGTCTGGAACAGGCCAGAGCTGATGCAGACATGCATAGTGGGAATGACCCTGAGCCTGCCTGCAGTGTATGTGAATGCCAATGACTGCGTTTCAGCCAGGCTGGGCATATCGAACACAGGGGACTCAGATTTAAGCAGCATAACACTGGAGTCATACACCATAACAGACTGCTGCTCCATAACGCCTGGCCAGGCCAGCATATCCTCGATAAGCGGGGGAAGCAGCAGGAATGTGTTCCTCCAGGTGTGCGCGACAAAGTACGCCAGCAAGGGCGATTATGAGAAGGAGATAGAGGTCAAGGCCACTGGGCTGACAAAGAGGATAAAGCTTTACGTGTATGTCACCAAGAACTACGGTGAGGTGCTGCTGGACAGGCTGAACGCTGTAGAGGCCTCCCTCAACGCCCTGGACACCGCTGCGTTTGACACAATCCAGATGGGGCTCTACAGCATGGCAAGGGAGCAGATAGAACTGGCCAAGACCTACCTGGCTGCAGTCAATTATGACGGTACAGAGAGCGCCCTCGATAAAGCTGAGGATTACATCTCACAGATAAGATCCCATGTGCCCCAGGCAATGGACCTGTCCTGGCTGATGTGGCTGGTCTTGCCCATGGTATTGGTGGGCCTGATGGGATTCGTGGGCTGGTGGTTCCTCATTAGGAAAAGGACGGGGGCATACAAATACAAGCCGCCCAGGTACTATCCTGTCACGCCAGTGCCGCAGAAGATAGACAAGGGCTTCCTGCTGAAGGAGCTGAAGGTCCTGGAGAAGAAGGTGCTGGGCATAAACATAAACAGGCTGGGCGCGACTGAGAGGTACCATTATGAGAAGGCCAAGCACGCCCTTGAAAGGATGGAGCACCATATAATGCAGGACAACATACTGTCAGCCAGGACGCTCCTGAACGAGGCAGAGACATCCCTGAGGGTGCTGGAGTCAAGGCTGCTGTCATTCGACATCATAAAGAAGAGTGAAGGGTTTAACCCCTAATTACTCGATTGCTTCCAGGTCCCGCTTTATCTTCTCCATCTGCGTGTACATCCCCTTCACGTAGTCCTCTATCTCCCTTGGGGTCTCGACCCTTATGGGCGCTGTGACCGCCCTTATGTGGGACTCCTCAACGTGTGACCTGGAGAGCGTGGAGTGCAGTATCGACAGGGTGGCGTTCAGGTTGTCCAGGCCCTTGTGGCATATGGAAAGGCCTGCCTGTACCTCCCTTTCCATCTCTGTGAGTGCATCCAGTGCATCCCTCAGGCTGAGGGCGAACGACCTGAGCTTCTCTATATGCTCAAGGACCTGCCTGTACTTGTCGACCTTGATAAAAAGAGGCGGCGCTTCCCTTACCGCCTTTCTTTGTGTTACCATACTATATTCTTCGGTTCAGGGCTTAAATATTTTCAGAATTGGATGCGTCAGCCGGGATTCGAACCCGAATCGTCAGATTGGCAACCTGACATTCTAACCATTAAACTACTGACGCGTTTTTGATATTATTCCTTCTTGAGCTTTTTAATGTTCGTGCTCCTGCACTGTGGGCACAGCCTGGTGGCAGGCTCCATGAATATGGGCTTGCCGGTCCATCCGCAGCTCTGGCATTCGTATTTGGCCATGGTATATCTTAGAGAAACCAGCTATATATGATTTTATCCCATGCCCATCTGCCTGGCAAGCTTGGCGAAAGGCCCCCTCTTGAAGGCTTTCCCGCCCTTCGTCATCTTCATTATCTTCTTTATCTGCTTGTAGTTCTTCATGAGGTCCCTGACCTCAGCCTCAGCTGTTCCAGCGCCCTTTGCTATCCTGACTATCCTGGAAGCTGTGAGGATGTCAGGCTCTTCCCTCTCCTTCTTTGTCATGGAGCTGATTATATGCTCCCATTTCTTCATCTTCTCTTCCTGAACGTCCAGCATGCCCTTTGGTATCTTCAGGCTGCCCATCCCGGGCAGCATCTCGGTTATCTTGTTGAGCGGGCCCATCTTCTTCATGTTCTGTATCTGCTCCATGAACTCGTTCAGGGTGAATTTGCCTTCCAGCATCTTCTTGACGCCTTCCTCCTCTATGCCCGCTTCCTTCGCCTTGTCCAGCAGGCCCTGTATGTCGCCATAGCCTATCAGCATGGACACGAACCTCTTTGGGTCGTACATCTCCAGGTCCCCCATCTTCTCCCCAACGCCTATGAACTTGACAGGGGCGCCTGCTGCAGTGGCAGCTGCAAGCGCACCGCCCCCCTTTGCTGTGCCGTCAAGCTTGGAGACGGCCAGGCCTGTTATGCCAACGAGCTTGTTGAACTCCTCTGTCTGTTTCCTGGCAGCCTGGCCTATGTCTGCGGGTATGACCAGCAGGACCTCGTCCGGTTGTATTATCTTCCCCAGGTTCTTGAGCTCCTTGGCGAGCTTCCCGTCCAGGGCATCCCTTCCTGCAGAATCGAATATGATTACGTCTTCCTTGGCGTCCTTCAGGGCATTCTTGGCGACATCCTCTGCCTTCTTGCCCTTCTTGTAGACCTTTGCGCCCACCTTGTCCCCTATCTGCTCCAGTTGTGTCTGGGCAGCCGGCCTGTGTATGTCGCACGCCACCAGGGCCGGGGTCAGGCCCCTTACCTTGAACCATTTGGCCATCTTGCCTATCGTGGTGGTCTTTCCTGACCCGAAAAGGCCTATCACAAGTATCTTCTGCTTTTTCAGGGCTATCTCACCCTTCTCAGCTCCCAGGAAAGCTACCACATTGTCGTAGAGGGTCTTTATGAAGTGCTCCTTCAGGCTCATGCCAGGGGGCGCCTTCTCCCCCAGCACCTTCTTCTTTATGCTGGACGTAAGCTGAGCCACCAGGGCTACATCCACGTCTGATGTTATCAGGGTCCTCTGGAGTTCCCTCAGGATCCCCTCTACAGCTTCCTTATCCACTATGCCCATCCTTGCTATCTTCTTGAATGTGTTCTTCAGGGAGGAGCCGAACTTGTCAAGCACCATAACATACCTACATCGTATCGATATATAAAATAAGATAAGCGTCTTTAAAGCTTATTTTACCAGCTCGAAGCTTGCTTCCCCGCCAGCCTTCTCTATCGCCTTGACCACCTCAGCGGCGACTGCCTCCAGGGCAGATTCGACTTCCCTGAAGTTCTTGCCGCTGTTGGACAGCTCGTATTTGGGGGCCGAGACATAGCGTACGTTCATCCCGTCCTTCTGTGCCTTCTCCAGCGCCTTCTTGATGACCTCTATCCCGTCGGGCCTGTAGCATACCAGCCTCAGCCTAGCCATGGCACTGTATGTCTTCTCGACAAAGGACTTCTTGGCTATCGCTATGAGGGCATCTGCCCATTTCTTCGGTACGCCCTTCCTGGTAAGGAGCTCCGGGTTCTTGAAGGCAGTCTCGAACACCTTGGTGAGGGGCCCGAACTCCTCCTGCAGCTTGTAGCCTATCTCCTTGTACGTTTCTTCCAGGCCCATCTTCAGGCTCTTTCCAGCCATCTCCAGGAGCTTCTCTGAGCGCTTCTCCCTTTTGAACTCGTTCAGCTTCCTGTTGGCCTCGTCCTTGTGGACCCTCTTGACAGAAAGTGATATTGTATGGTCCTCTGCGCTCATCACCTTGCAGACCACGTATTGGCTCTCCCTAAGGAACTCCCTTATGTCCCGGACCCACTTCTTTGCGACCTCAGAGACATGCACCATACCTTTCATGTTGTCGTACTGGATCATCTCCACCTGGGCGGAGTTTGGGTACAGCCTGGTCACCCTGCACACTACCAGTTCATACTTCTTGCGTTTGCCAATCCTTCTCATAACTTTACTTAAGCGGTTTTCTTTAAAAAGAGTTAGAGGCTCTACCTCATCGCAGTGGCGGTTTTTGTCTTCAGCGTCCCTTTCCCGCCTGTGGGCTCTGCAAGAACCTCTCCGCAGACCAGGCACTTGACTGTAGTGGACGGGCTGCTGAAGATGACCTGCTCGTTCTTGCACTTCCCGCATTTCACTTTCAGGAATTTTCTACTCATAAGCATCCTTAATGGGCTGTCAGCTCGAACTTCTTTATCCGGAACCCCTTCTTGATGTGCTGCTTCTTGCATGCCTTGCACAGCAGCCTCAGGTCAAGCTTCTTGGTAGGCTTGCCCTCTCCCTTAGGCTTTGGCCTGGGGAAGCCCCTGTATCCCTTCACCTTCCTCTCGAACCTTTTGACTGACTGGGACATGGGGTGGGCCTTGCTCCTGGCCTTCTTCTTCACCTGCTTTACAGTATGCTCCGTGTGCTTCTTGCACTTCGGGCACAGTGCCTTGATAGTCTTTGGCCATCTCATATGGTCACCGGATTATTAGTATAGTAATCGTGCTTTTAAATTGTTAATTCAGCTGTTTTGGCCGCTCCCTTCTTCTTCAGGAGCTCAGCGTTCTCTTTCGGAAGGGTGGATATGTCCCCCACCTTGAACGGCCCATAGCTCTTCATGTCTATCCCCACGAACAGGGGAACCTCTTCTAGGAAGGCTACCACATGCTGGGGCTCCACCTTTGCCTCCAGCATGCCCTTCTTCTTCCCCTGCCAATCCTCTATGACGCTTGCCAGGGACTTCAGGAACATGTATTCGTCCTCTGTCAGGTTCTCAGGCTTCACCCCTGACCTCACGAAGTAGAGGGCGCCCATCAGTATCTTCTTCTCCCTCAGCTCGACCAGGTCCTGCATGCGCCTTTTCGCCTGGTCATACTCCCACTGGTCCTCCTTTGTCCTGAGCTTGGATTTCTTGTCCAGGTAGGCCCTGGCGCCCATGAAGAAGTCTGCAGGGAGGGGGGTAAGGCCTGCGCTTCCCTTCTCCTTGCTTACCGCATCCCTTATGCTCTCATACGTCAGCATACTCTATTCTTTGGTTCTCTCCTTATATTTTTTCTCTTGGGCTTCTCCTTGCCCAGAAGCCTGATGGGGTAATTGAGCGGGTTCTTCACGAACCTGCAGTTGCTGTCTGGCGTGCAGACACCATAACCCTTGTAGTATGACGTGTTGCTGCAGTTCGGTGGGGGCACTGGCTTGGCCTTGTTCCTGGAATACCTTATCTGCCCCCTCACATAATTATCTGGCAGGGGCGGATTGTTCTTGCTGTTCCACTCCAATATCAGCCTCTCTATGTCATCCCAGCCCCATTTCAGGCTGGAGAGGAAGTTCAGGAGCACGAATACAGACCTCTTCTTGCCGTCTTCTATGCCGTCCAGTATGAGCTTTATGCAGGGAGGGAACAGCTCCTCTGGCACAGCCTTCTCCAGGTTGAACTCCCTCTTGGCTGCAGCCTTTGCCTTCTTCTCCTTCTTTGTGTCCCAGTCTATCGCCTCAGCGAGCAGCAGCTCTGCCTCGTCCTTTGCCCCGTCCTTCAGGAACATCTTCTCCGCTTTCACCTTGCTGGGGTCTGCCATCCCCTTCCTGAATCCCTTCAGCTCAGAGAAGCTTATGGGAAGCGACACGAGTGAATTCCCCCTGTGGAGCGAATAGGGCATCCTGAGCAGATGCCTTGGCGACACCAGCACAGAGTCCAGCTCAACCACCTTCCAGGGGTCTATGACGCTGTCCTTGCTCTGCATGTCCCCTAACAGGATGCCTGAATCCTCTGATATCTTTTCCGGGCTCCACTTCTTCAGCATGCCCTCTTCCAGCCTATCCTTCGTGAAATCCTTGATGTATTCGCAGACCTTCCTGACCAGTCCCGGGTACATGGCAGCAGCTGGCCCGAAGTTTATCCTCTCAGGCACAGCCTCCCAGGGCACGCCCAGATGGAAGCCCTTTCCGCCGCTGTACTTGACAGAGAACCCCTTTATCCCATGGTCCTGGAGGGACTTCCCGAGCGCAAGGGCAGCCATCCTGCCGTGCTCGAAGTCCTTGCAGTCCAGGTCGAATATGATGTCCCAGCCTGTCCTCAGGTCACTGTAGTTTGTTGATTTTATCGCCATCGGGTTTGACCAGCGCTCTATCGAGAAGTGGAACTCCTGCACGCCTGACTTGACCATCGCGGTTATGTCCTGGGGATACACCAGGGTGTTGGGCCTCTTGCTGAACTCCCCGTTCCTGAAGACCCCCACCACTTCCCTTTCCTTGGAGAGTTCAAGGAGCGCCTCCTGCACGTCCTCCCTGGAATAATAGGCCAGTATCTCCCTGAAGTTCATGTTAGTTATTTGTATGTAGGTATTTTAAGCTCCCCTGAGGAAGGTCGTTACGAAGTCTGTCCCTGCGCAGTAGAGCCCCTTCAGAAGCAAAAGGAAGGCTGCATAGAAGAAGAAATGCCAGCTCAGGCCGTAGAAGGACAGTATGAGAAACAGTCCGCAGAACAGGTCAAGTATGCCCAGTACATCAAAGAAGAACTTCCCTGCAGCAGCTGTGAGGACAGAATAGAGCCCCTTCAGAAGCCAGGCTATCCCCAGGAGCATGACTATCCCATTGCCTGGGAAGGGCGTCCCTGAGGATATCCAGAGGACTCCGGCTATTATGATGTCCATTATCCCCAGTACGAACAGTAACATGGTTTGTAATTGTATTGTCAAATAAAAAGGTTTCTACTTGCCCACTATCTCGTCCACGTACCGGAACCAATGTTTTAAGGGCTTCTGTTTTTGCCTGGTTTTATAGGAGGGCAGCCAATACTATACTATGCTGGGCGTAATCCTGTCGCTGGCTACGGCGCTCCTTTTCGGGGCCTCTGTGGCGATATTCAAGCATTCCATGGGCAAGCACAAGAAGTTCTCCATAAAGGACATAGCCAGGAACAGGAAGTGGTTGGCAGGCCTGGTGATAGGCCTTATTGGCGTAGTGACATACGTGTTCGCAATGGCGATGTCACCCCTTACGACAGTCCAGCCCATCATATCATTCTCGATGGTCATACCGATAATGGTTGGCGCATTCATATTCAAGGAAAAGATGGAGGGATGGAGATGGCTTCTCGTCGCGGTTCTCGCAGCAGGGATAATTCTGGTAGCCCTATTCTAGAGATGCTGGCAGCAGGCTTCATGATGGGCCTGGCAGCCTATGCCATGAAGGTGGTCCTGGGATACATAGCGATGGATTCCTATTTCATACTCTCTGTCATAACGACCCCTGAGATGTGGATGATAGGCATAATGTCCGCACTGGCCTTCCTGCTCATGCAGAGGGCCCTCCATGGTACACATGTCTCGGTTGTCAGCCCCATGATAGGGGGAATAGCCATCATCCTTCCGGTCCTTATGGCCTTCTTCTGGCTGGGTGAGGCTGTCTCCATCATAAAGTGGGTAGGCATCATACTGGTCCTTTTGGGAACTGCCGGACTGGGGAAGTAGTCATTCGACAAAAATAGCGGGCTTCATGGGCTTTGCGTGCCCTGCCTTCCTCTGCGGGTCGTGCTTCTTGGGGTCTTCAGCCTTCCAGACGTGTATCTCCTTTATGCCTGTCTCCTCCCCGATGATGCCCTTTGATTCCAGGAGGGTCTGGTACTCTGACTCTGCGTCAGGTATCTCAGCCAGCTCGGCTTGCTTGCTTATGCCTTCAGCGTAATGGACAGCGTCCTTTCCCATCTTCCTTATCTCAGGGTTCTTCATCAGCTCTGAGATGAGATGCTTCTTGTCCTTCACGCCCCTCAGGACAGTGGCGTACACCTCATGCTTCCAATTGGGCGCTGCATAGATGTGCACGCTGTCAGGCACAATCTTGATTATCTTTATTATCTGCCTTATGTCGTCTATCGTCTGGTCCACCAGCTTCTCTGTGGAGATTATATTGTTGTCTATCGCCTTCCTGTCGGCATCAGGCCATTTGGCCTCGCTCACGAAGC